>JASJGT010000363.1:0-20607 GCA_033791405.1 Desulfuromusa sp. | reverse complement strand
GCAGGAATTTTGGCAATTGAATTACTGGCAGCCTGTCAGGGGGTCGATTTTCGTGCGCCACTGAAAACCTCTGATTTACAAGAACAAGCTAAGCAGATTTTACGCGACGAGGTGCCATTTTACAATCAGGATCGCTACTTTGCCCCCGATATTGAAAAGGCGATAAAACTCATTCAATCAGGTCGTTTTACCCATTTTGTCAGTACTGCGATCATATTTAGCCGTTGAGAGGTCAAACCCTCAACTGGTAGCCCGCTCCTCTTGAGGAAAAAGCTCAGCAAAAACCTCTTTGACCGTTGAGATCCGGTCTGCTTTCCAGGCATTGCTGCCACAGAAAATCAAACCGGTTTCCGTATCCCCCTTCTGGGCACGGTCTAATGCGTGGACAATACAGAAGCGCTCACGCGATGTTTGATAGGCACATTTTTTCAAACAAGCGGAAGGGCAGTAGACGTTAAGATCAACATCCCGTTGGCGCACCTGGTCAATATTTTTTTTGATTGCCCGGCCTGGCAATCCTGCCGGGCTCATGATCAGGCCAATATCTTCCTGCGAACAATTGAGATAGGCCTGCTTAAATGCATCATCGGCATCACACTCTTCTGTGACCACAAAGCGAGTTCCCATCTGGACCCCATCAGCACCCTGATTCAGAGCATATTGCAGATCTTGTCGATCCCAGACGCCTCCGGCAGCGATCACCGGAATTTCCAGGTTCCATCTATCTTTTAGATAGGTCTTAACGCCACGAACAGTTGCGTATTGATCATATTCTCCAGAGCCGATCCGTTCCATTTTTTCACCCAGATGACCACCGGCAGTATCGGGATCCTCAACCACTATGGCATCGGGAAACTGCTGGTAGCTTTTCTGCCATTTGCGCACAATCAACTCAGCTGCCTTCACCGAAGAAACGATCGGCACCAGTGCAACATCGGGAAAATCAGCCGTCAATCCTGGAAGGTTCATCGGCAATCCAGCTCCGCTGATAATCAGCTTAGCTCCACCCTCACAGGATGTGCGCACCACCTCGTCATAGTTTTTTACGGCGACCATACAGTTAACACCGATAACACCGTCAGGGGCAATTTCATAAGCCTTGCGTAATTCATCTAACAAGGCCTGACGATCCGCAGCAAAAAAATTGCCTCCGTTATAGCTATCACTGTTCAATGCCAGGCCGGCGGCGGCAATAATACCGATACCGCCATTCAACGCAACGTGTCCGGCCAAACGAAATCCTGAGATGCGCACCCCCATTCCACCCTGAATCAAGGGAAATGGAACATGGTGCTGACCAATAGTTAATCCTGAAAGCATAAGAACTCCTGCTGGGGAGACCGTTAGTCTTTCCAAACTGACGGTCTCTTGATTTGATCCGGGGATAATATCAGTCCCGCCGGGTTAGAAATGTAATACTTGTGTAAAAACTCACTTGTAACGCCCTGATTTCAATGGTAATAGATGAGATATGAAACTGTTTCGCCGCCTTTTCCATCCCCTGATCACCTTTATTGGCATTCAAATTGTGTGGATCCTGTTACTGGTGTCCTGGATCTACTGGTTTCTCGGTCGCCACCAACAGTTGAAAGAATTGGCGAACAAATATCAGGTGGACTGGCTACCAGAAACAAGTGATTGGCTGATACTGACCGAGGGGATTCTGCTGCTGGTTGCAATTCTGATCGGTATTTATGTCATCTTTCTCTACTGGCGGCGGCAGGCATCCTTAAACCAAGCGCAAAACAACTTCATTAATCAAGTTACCCACGAGTTAAAATCTCCGCTTGCTTCCATTCAACTCCACCTGGAAACAATCCAGATGCGTCAGCCAAACCCGGAACAATTGCAGAAATTCGTCGAACGAATGCAGGGAGACAGTGAGCGTTTAAATGGTTTGATTAATAACCTGCTGACTGCAGGCAAGATCGAACATAAAGGAGCCAAGCTCAATTTACAGCAGGGTAACCTGTCACAGATGATTGAATCTTATCTACTGCGTGAGAAGGAAAAGTTTCCCAAAAATGCCAGCTTAAGCTGGCAAATTGAACCTGGGCTAGAGGCCTACTTTGAAACAGATGCTCTGGAAACAGTGCTGCGAAATCTACTGGAAAATGCAACTCTCTATGCCGACAGACCTCCAATCGTCACAGTTAAACTGACACAAGACGGTGCGATGGCCCACCTGCGCTTTACCGATCAAGGGCTAGGAATTCCGGGCAAATATCAAAAAAAAGTTTTCCGTATTTTTTACCGAATTCGCCACACCGGTAAAACAATTCGTGGTAGCGGCCTCGGCCTGTTTATTGTGCGCAACGTCATCCGTCTCCATGGCGGTAAAGTCTGGATTGAAAGTCCGGGAAGCGGGAAAGGAAGCACATTTCATCTGATAATTCCCCTGAACAGGAGAGCACCCTGATGAAACATGAAATTGCCCTGTTACTTGTCGAAGATGAGCCACATATTGCCCAGGGACTAATTTTCAATCTGGAAGAGGAAGGCTACCTTGTCACTCATGTTGAAAGCGGTGAACAAGCCCTTGAACTGCTGGAAAAAAACTCATACGCACTTATTATTCTAGATCTGGCATTGCCCGGAATCGATGGACTTGAAGTTTGTGATCGGTTGCGGGAACAGGAAAACCAGATCCCAATTCTCATGTTAACTGCCCGTGGAACAGAGCAGGATCGGATTACCGGGCTCAGCAAGGGGGCAGATGATTACCTGGCTAAACCGTTTAACCTCAAAGAATTTCTATTGCGAGTTGCTGGTCTGCTACGGCGTGCCAGTTGGCAGCCAGTCCAACTGAAAAATAAACTTTACACCTTTGGTAGCAACCAGATTGATCTGGAAACAGATCAGGCCATAACGGCGCATGGAACAATCCAACTGACTGAACTGGAAATGAAAATATTGCGGCTTTTTTTTGCTCATGAAGGAAAGGTACTATCCCGGGGAGAATTACTCAAACAGGTCTGGGGTATGTCGCCTGAAACCGAAACCCGCACACTCGATAACTTCATTGTTCGGTTACGCAAATATTTTGAGATTGACCCGACAAAACCCCGCTATTTTCTCACAATTCGTGGCCGGGGATATCGTTTTATCCAAGCTCCAGAATAAAGCCAAAGGTCAACGAATGATGCACTCGCAAAAAGCAATCGGATGGCTAAGCAAAAATTTCGATGGACAAGACGTAGTGGTTTTTCTGGGGGACAGACCTACATAGGGTAGGTCAAGGTCCGGAAAAACTGCTGCAACGTAGTAAATCGGACTTTTTTTTGCGACGCTATCAACGAATGACCGGCTTTGCTAAGGTTCCCCCAACCCGTAACAGATAACTGCCATCTGCCGTTGGCCGAACGCCAGTTAAATTAAGCAGCTCTCGCAAACTATCGGGCGTGGTCGAAGTCGGATGCAAGCGAACGTTCAAATTCAGCCGCGTCTGTTCAGGAATTTCGCCAATCAGGATATTTCCTCCGCCACTCAGCTCCAAAGAGCCACCGGCAAGAACAACTTTTTCGAGACTGACGCGCCGCTGATCTAATTTTCCCTCCAGTTGCAATACCCCGGCAGAGAAGTTGGCGGGCAAACCGATCTTTTCCAGCCCCAGAATTCGTGTATCTCTTAAAAGTAGAGAGAAGTTACCTCGTCCGTTCATATTTTTTGAAATATTTTCACCTGCCAGCTGACCAGTCAATTGTCCACCGATTCGATAAGGCATATCCAACTGCTGCAATGCAGCCAGGGCAATATCTTCAAATTTCAAACTAATCTGACCACCCCGTCCCGCATCTGCATTGATCTCACCACCGGTCAAAATACCAGTTAAGTTAACCTTCGGGTGATTGGAAAAGAGGCTACTCCACACCGGGGTGACCTGTAATTCGGTCAGATCGAAATCGGTCAACTCTGACATTTCAGGATAAATAGACAGATCCAATTCTAACCCCAGCGGGAAAAGCATAGTCGCATTACGACCCTGCATATTAAGACCGGTCTGTAGAGAGACCTCCTGAAGCAGACGCCGTTGCAACACATCTGCAGGGAAAAATACCCAGAAAGAGAAAAATGCGCTGGCCGCAAACAGGAGCAGGCAAAGAAGAAACAACCTGCGGTTTCCAGCAAATCTCTGCCAGTTAAAAATTGAGGAACTGACGCGACTCATAAACTCTCCAAAGACATCAGAACCATATTGACATCCAGAATCGAGCGATCTTCAAAACGCGGCTTGACCCGCATCGATTTCACCTGGACCCCACCGCTACGATATTCTACAGCATGCAGCAGTTTGACCAATTGCGACAAAGATATTTTTTCCAGACGGATTTCAACCAACTGTTGACGGAATGTACCCTCAGTCGTGGCCGGTTGCGGACGCATGGAAAGCAACTTTTCACGAACCCCGGTTGTCTCAGTAAGGCTTTCAACTTGAGAAAAAAGGGGTCGATTGCCTTTTTTGCGGGTTCCAACGTCAGCGAGTTGTCGACGTAACTGGCTAATTTGATTACTCATTTTTTCCACTTTGGCCAAACTGTGCCGATGAGCTGAAATTCTGCGATCAAGATTATTCATTGTATCAAAATAAGGTTGAAGCAGAACAAACCAGACAAACAACAATACCAGAATAATTAAACCTGTAATAACAACGGTTTTTTCTCTTGGGTCAAGACGTTTCATCATTGCTCTTTCCCCCCGTTGAATTTCAGTTGCAGCTCAAAATCAACCTGACTGTTATCGGTTGCCAGTTTGGCATTTATAATTTCAACCTGGCTAAACAGGTGATTTTCTTTCAACTTTTCAGCAATATGGTCAACCGACTCAAAAGAATCTGCGTTCCCGGATAGGCGTACTTCCTCGTTATTATAGTTAAATTCCTGAAAATCAACACGAAGATCCCGGTCAATACTGCTGGATAAGCCTTGTAAAACTGTCGCCGCGCCATGCCCCCCCAGACCAAAAAGCTGAATTTGTTTTTGCAGATCTGTAAGTTGACTCTCCAATTGCAACGGCACATCCACAATCGTCGTATTGGCAGGCATAAGCTGACGAAAAACCCCTGTCATCTGTTGTTTTAGACGGCTTTCCTCACGGTTTTTCTGCAAATAACCAAGATGCATTGTCAATGCTCCGCCTACAACAACGAGAATCAACAGGAGTGCAACGGCGACAAGTTTAGTGCGAAAAATCTCCAGCTGCCCACGTGCAGAAAACTCACCTTGGCGAAAATTTAATTGTATCGATTTTTTCACTCCACGCATTTCAGCCAAAGCCAATAACGCCGCTGGAGCCATTTCACAGCCCACCTCCACACCAAAAACATCTTCAGCCGGAGTCAACATTGTTCGATCCGTTTGATAAAGCATAACCAGCAGCTCTTCTGTCACCCCCGCCCCGATAATCCAGAGGGGCAAGTCTTCATAACCAATAGTATTCTCCAGCTGACTGACTTGGTTGGCAATAAAATCAAAAATTTCTGCTTCGCTCAACTCACTTGTTCCGGGTAACAATCGGTAGTCGCGAATCGTGCCATCATAAACAAGAGCCACCACAACTTCGAGGCGTCGGCAATAAACCAGTATTCCATCTTGTTCGCTTAAAATAGGAAGCAACGCAAAGGGGAAAAGGTCGATACGGTGGGGATTTTGTTCTGGATCCGGGAAATAGGTCAAAAGCTCCTCAACCTCGCGCTTATTGACAACAACAGCATCCACTTCATAATCATCTTCTCGTGCCCGGGGGGGTAAAAAAGAGATCAGATGTTCTTCAAGCGAAATGGGTAACTGTGATTTCAACTCTAACGGTAAAGCCGCCTCAATTTTATTTTTTTCGCGAAATGGAAACCGAATGCGGCGAAACAGACCAACCCTGCAAGGCAATGCCGTAACCAAACGATCCCTCAGGGTGATTTTACCCCCCAGCATCTCTTTGATCGCCTCGGCTGCAGACTCAGGAGTTTCATGGGTCCGCTTGTCCAACTCGACATCGATTTTCCCTGGTGCTGCTGTTAAAATAGCAACCCTGACATCTGTTCCCTCCAGATCGATACCGATAAAGCGTTTAGACATGATATTATTCCACCTTGAAGCTCAGAAGTTCATTCCCTTGCTTGCTGACAATAGCCGTTGCATAACGGCTTCCCTGATTGATTCGCCCCCGGCTGAGAACCTGATATATCGAGCCTGCCACTCCAACTGAATTCTGCAACCATGCAGCAGACCAGCGATCACCGATTCCCTCTGCCAGCGAGAGATCAGACAATGTCCGGTAGGAAGATTGCTGTCGATAATCAACCAGAGCAACAATGTCCTGCCGATCAAAAATCACTTCTACATTCCCTTCAGCAGCAGAAAATTGCCAAGCGTACAAAACTGCTGCTGGAGCAGTATTAAGATTAATCTGTTCTTCACCAACAACTCTAAGATAAGGCTTTAACTTTTCAAACCGCTGCGCGTCAAATCCCTTGAGCAGCCTCAGCTCATCGATAGTTGTCAGTTTTTCACCCCGACGCTGATAGGTAGGCTGCAAGCTGGCGTAATAAGTATCATCCGGCGTCGTTTGTGTTTTATCTGCGTTAAACCAATAAACCAGCGAATCGGCCAATTCCTGTGCCTGCAATTGATCCAGCAGCAGGAGGTCTTCGCAGAGCGCGACAAAACGATGATAACCGGGCAAAGGGTTGCCACGATTATCGGCAACGAAATTAACGTTCAAATAACCCGTAAGATCAGTAATGGTAATACTGACATCGCCATCGCCAGCCGGGATATTGGCCAACGGATTGCCCCAGAATTCTGAGGGGTGATCAAAATCATTCTTATCTTCCTGAAGAATCGTTCGTGCCACCTCGACTCCACCCCGTGCCAGATAGTAGGCTTTGGTTCGATCACGAAAGGTCTCAGTCGCCCGCAAATCAACCAAAGTTGAAAAAGAAAATTCAATCACCAGAGCGCTGAGCAAAGCAACAACCAACAGAACCAGAAGTAGAGCCATGCCGTTTTGATTGCGCAGACAGCTCATCCGCGTCCCTCGGACAGAACAAAACTACTGCGAAATGGAATCAACCGGTCATCATTTTCCAGTTCTAACGTCATCTCAATCAGTTGTGGCAGAGATTTTCCAGACCAGCTGTCTTGCCACTGACCATGACTAAAATAGCGCATCTGAAAAGTTTTCAAATCTGCAATAAATACAAGGGGTTCAGAAGCTGCCAAGTTGGTCAGCAAGATCTTTTCACTGCGCAGCAAAACAACCGATTCTTCTTTCTGACGTACTTCATAGCGAACCCGAGATATTCCACCATGCTGCTGCAACAACGGGGAAATCAGCTCGGTATTAAACTCAAAAAAGAGCTCGCCATCAGGGGTGTTACCTGAACTAAAAACCGCATCTTTCCCCACTGGTGACAATCTCAAACTACTCAGTTCACCACCGATCCGATCAAAAAAAACCCGTGCCTGATGGTATATCTCCCCTTCTGCCTCGAGACGATTACGAGCTCCGCTAACCGAGCTAAAAATTCCGTAAACACTGGTCAAAACAAGAGTCCCAATCAAAATAGCCAGTAATACTTCGATGAGGGTAAATCCCCGGGACGTATTCCTCATTCTGCCGTTCCAGTCGGCAAAAATGAAACCAGCTGAACCTGTTCATTTTTTTCCGCTTCGCCCCAAAGGACGGTGACCGTGACCTGTTTTACCTGGCTGATCAAAGTATCCTGGTAACTCACCTGCCAACGAAAATTTTCAAACGGTACGGTAAAGTCATCCCCTTGTGATTCCCAGTTTACACGCGCGTCCCCGACATTTAACTCCTGTTCACTCAGCAATTGTTGCGCCAGCAAAGTCGCTCTAGTGACCTTGTGGATTGTATCTTGAACCAGAATAGAGCGGTTCAATAATCCCAATAAAGACACCAAGGCTATGGCAACAATCGCCAGAGCAATCATCACCTCAAGCAGGGAAAAACCCTTATTGCACTGTCGCATGCTCATCATCGATAGTTATCGATCCCGTCAATGGTGAAAATGCAAGGTGCACTTCATCTCCACTCTCTTTACGAACGATAAGGCGCGTCTGTTCCATCCAGCCAAGCGGTAAGATTCGGACAGAAACCTGACCGGTTAGAAAAGTCCCCTTCCCTTCGACATCGACCTGTTTGAGCTGCAGCGGTGCCAGCAACACTTCACGCCCAAACGACTCTTTTTCAATGACTCCCTCACTGGATCGTAGGCGAAACATCAGCAGACTGTTGCGATTAAAATCGAATGTCAGCAGGTGTTCATCCCTGGTCAACGTTGCTTCGTTATACAGATGCTTGACGGTTCCAGCAATCCGCCGCAACACCAACCGCTCATTACCATCACCCCGGTTAGCCAGCAGTGGCAAACTGATAAAACTGACGAGCGACAGAATGACAATAACAACCATCAGCTCGATCAAGGTAAAACCTGAGCGGTTAATCGAGGCTCCAGTTGGCAACATCGGCATTTTCACCTTCACCCCCAGTTTCACCATCGGGGCCATAAGAAAAGAGATCGAAATCCCTATGCACACCCGGAGAGAGATAAAGATATGGCTGTCCCCACGGATCGAGAGGAATTTTCCTGATATAGCCACCATCCTTGTAGCGACCGGGAATCCGTCCGACTGCCGGTTTTGCAACTAATGCCTGCAAGCCCTGTTCAGTTGAAGGATAAAACCCATTCTCCAGCTTAAAAATCCCCAGCGCTTCTTCAAAACTGCGTATCTGAGTTGCCGCTGAAGTTCGTCGAGCTTTTTCCGGTTCATCCAGTAACCGAGGCACAACAATTGCGGCCAAAATGCCGAGAATCAAACGACAACCATAATTTCTATCAGCGTAAAACCACGCTGACTACATTTGTATAAATTCATCCATCACTCCTCGTTTTTTTTAACATTACCCCATCCCCTGACTGGCCTGAAAAATCGGTAATAAGATAGCCAGCACAATGAATCCGACAGCTGTTCCCATCAGCAAAATCATCAGCGGTTCCAACAAAGACATCAAACTGTTCAATCGAGCTTGAACCTGATGCTCATATATTTCTGCTACCTTAAACAACATCCCCTCAAGCTCACCACTGCGTTCACCGACCGCTGCCATCTGTGGCAACATTGCGGGAAACACCCCCGCATCATAGAGAGGTTCAGACAGACCAGCTCCTTCGGTCACCTTTTCCCGAACCACCTCTATCGCCCGCTGAAGATAGTTATTTCCCAGCAGGTTCTGAACTATTTCCAGGGCTGTCAATAACGGCACACCACTATGCAGCAATGTCGCAGTTGTTCTGGCAAAACGGGCGGTGGCATTTTGTAAAGCAAGTGGCCCGAGTAGCGGTAAGCTGTATTTTTTTTGATCGAACCAGAAGCGCCCCTTTGCGGTTAACGCAAACCGTTGGGCAGCCCAAAGACAACCCACCCCCAAAAGCAACAACAGCCACCAATACGATGCCAAAAAGTTACTGAAAGACATCAACAGCAGGGTCGGTAATGGCAGAGCCTGCTCCAAATCTTCGAGCATCCGGGTGATTTTTGGCACGACAAAAGTCATCAAAAACAGTAACACGCCACTGCCAACCACAAACATCAACAGTGGGTAGGTCAACGCGGCTTTGAACTGGGCATTAAATCGAGCCTGTTCATCCGTAAATTCAGCAAGTTGGAGAAGAACTTTATCAAGAGTCCCACTCGCCTCACCAACCTGAACCATATTGGTATAAAGCGGTGGAAAGATCTTCGGATGAGCTTGAAGAGCGGCATGAAGGGCACTTCCTTGTAAAATATCATCTCGCACCCGAGTCAGCACAGAACCAAGCGAGCCTTGTGTTTGTTGCTCCGCAACCATCACCAGGGCTTCATCGAGCGGCATTCCTGCCGTTAGCATCGTTGCCAGTTGACGCGTTGCAACGCTAAGCTGGATAGCACTCACCTGCCGAAAAAAAGTCCGCTGAGCAGAGCCCACCGTATGTCTGGCGGTTGCAAGTTTGGTCGGGAACAACCCCTGTCCACGGAGTTTACGGCTGGCAGCCTTCTGACTCAGAGCCTCAACAACGCCACGTTGTTTTTTCCCCTGAGCATCAAAAGCACTGTACTCATATAGCGCCACCGTTTAAACCTCCTCCTGAGTCACCCGCAGGATTTCCTCAACCGTTGTCTGCCCCGCCAGAACCTTGGCCAATCCAGCTTGCCGCAAGGGCCGCATCCCCATTTTTAAGGCCAACTGACGAATCGTTGCGGCATCAGCACTACTGGTGACCAGACGACGAATTGGATCCGTCACTTCCAGCAGTTCATACAATCCGGTACGCCCCAAATAACCAACCTGCATACAATGACTGCAACCGCGGCCACGATAGAAAGTGGCCTGCTTCGGCACTTCAGATCCATCAAAAAGTTCAGCAAGTAATGTCTCATCAGGTTGATAACTAATACGGCAGTGTGGGCAGATGGTTCGCACTAAACGTTGCGCCAGAACTCCAACCAGCGCCGAAGCAGCCAGAAAGGGCTCGACACCCATCTCTACCAGACGTGCAAGTGCCCCGGCTGAGTCGTTGGTGTGCAGGGTGGAAAATACCAGATGGCCAGTCAGAGCTGCTTGAATAGCAATTTTAGCCGTCTCACTGTCGCGGATTTCGCCAACCATAATCACATCCGGATCCTGGCGTAAAATTGAACGTAACCCCTGCGCAAAAGTCAGATCAATTTTGGCATTCACCTGAATTTGTCCGACTCCAGGGAGTTGATATTCGATTGGATCCTCTACTGTAATAATATTTTGTTCCCGGGAGTTAATTACCGACAGTGCCGAATAAAGGGTCGTGGTTTTTCCGGCCCCAGTTGGCCCAGTAACCAGAAAGATGCCATGACTCTTCTGTATCATTTTTTTGATCTGCGGCAGCATTTCCGCATCAACGCCGATATCTCCCAACCCCAGAACTCCGGAACTTTTATCCAGCAAACGTAAAACAATCCGCTCACCAAAGGCAGTTGGCAGTGTCGATACCCGGATATCTCCCTGCTTTCCAGCAATACGAACCGAGAAACGACCATCCTGTGGAAGACGTTTTTCAGCAATATCGAGGTTTGCCATGATTTTCAAACGAGAAATAATATTTGGTAAAGCGCGATAGGGAGGGCGCTGCATCTCGTAGAGAATGCCATCAACCCGGTATCGGACGATGAATTCAGTTTCAAACGGTTCAATATGAATATCACTGGCACGCTGCCGGTAGGCCTGGGTCAACAATCCATTGACAAAGCGGATAATCGGTGCCTCATCGCTGGTATCAAGGAGATCTTCGACCTGGATATCTCCATCCAACTCCAGATCGTCCTGGCCGATATCAGAAATTGAACTATCACCGCCGCCTGAAAGGGTCTCATAACCCTGATTGATCGCCTCAATCAACTTATCTCGATCAGCCAGACAGGGGATAATCCGGCAACCTGTCAAAACTGAAAGATCATTTAAAATCTGATTATTGCTGGGATCAACAACCGCCAATTTGATCGTCTGTCCATCAATCTCTAAAGGAACAGCCAGATTTTCTTTGGCATAACTGATGGGTACCGTGGTCAACAGATGCAGAGCGCTGGTTTTAACCTTTGGTTCCGCAATATATTCTATCCCACTCTGGATGGCTAAAGCTTCGGCCAGAACGACCTCTGTGGTTTCACCCTTACCTCGAAGGATCTCCCCCAACCGCAGATCATTGGATTCTTGCTCTCGCAATGCTTGACGTACAACATCCTCCGGGATCCCTTTATCCCGGATCAGGATTTCTCCCAGTTGACGCCACTTCAACGGTCGCATGAATTAGTCCCCTATTGACGTTTCTGTTTTCAATACATTCCCCTCTTGATCTTCTAAACCAAAAAGCTTATCGGAGCCGCCTGCCTCATTAAACAAGTCAAGACTGTCCCGATTTTTCTGGGTAATTGTCTCAAGGTCTTCACTATTCCGAATGACTCGTGGGGTAACAAAAATCAACAGGCTGGTTTTTTTCTCAACATCTTTCGTCCGCTTAAACAAATATCCAAGCCACGGAATATCTCCAAGGAATGGAACTTTAGTCACAGCTGAAAGCTTATCTGTTTGAAATAAACCTCCAAGCACAACTGTTTCACCATCACTAGCCACGATTGTATTGCGTAACAACGTCTTCTTAAAAGTCGGACCAACTTCGTCGACCGTTCCGACAGATTCTGTAACAGAAGTGATTTCCTGATAAACTTTCAGCCGGACAAGATTTCCTTCAGTTATTTGTGGGGTTATCCGTAAAGTAAGAGCTGCGTCTTGACGTTCAATTGAGTTGATTGGATTCCCCGCATTATCTGACCCTGTAGAGGTAATAATAGGGACGTTTTTACCGACGACAATCTCTGCTTCTTCATTGTCAGAAGTCAGTAAGCGCGGCGCAGACAGAACATCAATGTTCGCATCAACCTGTGAAAGACCAATTAAAACTGAGAGAGCCGGAATTGTCACTTCCTCTCCTTGAATCATAGTCGTAATCGGATTAAAAAATCCTCCGAGCAGAATACCGTCAACAGCCTCTGCAAGAGGATTTACAACATCCTCATCTCTCGACGTCGTGTTAGTGCTACCAAAAATCAAGCTATCATCTCCGACCTCGATCGCACCCTGCAGAGAGGTTCCCAGATCCATCACCGCATCCATCCCCAGCTCTAGAATCAGGACTTCAACAAACACCTGCTTGCGCTTGATGTCAAGTTGCTGAATGAGGCTCTGAACTCCTGCATAATCTTCTGCCGTAGCATTGACAATCAGTGCGTTGGTCGGCTTATCTGCAGTCACTGAAACGTCCCCAAACGTTGCACCGGCCGGCATCTCCGGTTTTGCAGATTGGCCTTTGTTTGCTCCGGAAATAATCTTGTTCAATGTTTCAGCCAATCCTTCAGCTTCAGCATTTTCCAGATAATAGACATGCACCCCGGCACTTCGCAGATCAGCTTCTTCATCCAACTGAGCAATCAGTTTTTTAGCTCGCAAGATAAATTTCTCGTTGCCAAGAACCATCAACGTATTGGTACGGTCATAGGGGAAGATCTGCCCACGGGTTTTTTTAAGGGCTGTTCCCCCCGATTTTGCTCCACGAACCGCAGCAGAAGATCCCCCTTCTAAAATCTTCATAACCAATGTGGCGGTTTCCTCTGCTTCAGAAAACCGCAGTGAAACGATCTCCATCCTTTCACTGTCCCAGGATCTATCCAAAGAAGCCAGAATCTGAGATAAGCGTTTGATGTTGGCGGCACTGTCAGTAATGACAACCGTATTCGTCGCTTCATGGGCAACAACGTGGCTGGCTTTAGGCATGAGAGGACGCAAAATAGTATCAACAACAACCTTAGCATCCAGGTTTTTCAGTTCCATGATGCGGGTAATAAATTGCTCTCCGAGGTTGTTTCCATTACCGATCGGCAGGTTTTCTTCCTTTGCAGTACGAATCGATACAATCTTGTTCACTTCTCCTGAAGGAACAATGGTAAAACCCTTCACTTTTAGAACGGTGCTAAATAATCGATAGGCATCACTCACAGAAACGGGTTTAGGAGACATAATACTAACCTTACCGCGTACCGCTTCGTCATAAACAAAATTTTTACCCGTCAATTCGCTGATTGTTCCAATCAAATCGACCAACTCGACATTTTGAAAATCAAGCGTAACTTCAAGTTCCCCTGCTGCGTTCTCTTTCTCTGCTGCCAGCGGTTGAGAAACCAACACAATCAAAAGAAAACATATTGGCAACAAAATGTTTATGCCGCGCCGAATCACCACGATCAACTCCTACTCAAAACTATATTCAAAAGTTTCCGGTTGCCCATTACGCATCAATCCGAGAGTGATATTGTTCGCCTCACGAACCTGCTGGAAAATTTGCAATGCTTTTTCCGGGCTATTCAGTTTCACTTGATTAATCTCAACAATCAAATCCCCAATCCGTAAGCCAATCTGCTCCAACAATGAACCTTTTTCCATTTCCACAAGCTTAAATCCGGTTGTTTGACCATTTTTAACCTGTGGAATCATTCGAGCCGTCTGCAATAAAGAATTCAGATTGGCTCGAGCATTAGCCACCACAGCTTTCGAAATCTGCCAGCGACCGTCACCAACTGCGACAACTCCCTGCTTGGTAGCGGAAGAATTCCGCTGCCTGACAAGCTGAGCGCTAGTCCCTTTACTCTGTTTTAACGGCAACTCACGGCGGACACCATGATCCATGAGTACCACCATTTTACGTCCAATTTCACTTACAACCACCCCGGGGACGAGTTCTTCACCCAATTGAAAGATACCAGCCTTTGGCCCCAACTTAATCAACGCCAAGGAATCATTTCCAGCGACGACTGTTCCAATCAACACCAAATCCCCCGTTATTCCGGGAGCCGCCTCGGCGGTCTCAGCTGAAATTGCTGTCGATGAAAGATTTATCCTTTCAGCATCAGCACCGGCGGCCTCAGAATTAAACAGATTCCGGTTCAGAACAATCTGAAAATCCCCTTCCCGCAACTGGCGCACCATTGTCTGTCTAGGTCCTGGATCAGCAAGCAGGATAGTCTTGCCCCCCAGCGATAGGTCGATCAACCGTCCCGCCAACATTCCGGATATTATTCCGCCAACAATGGACAAAAACAGCAGTAGATAATTCAGCAATCTTTGCAGATCTATTTGCACAGCAACCAAGCCAATAGCGTTAGTAAAACTCAAGAGACACAGCAATCAAATTATTTCAGTGAGACCTATAACTATACACAATTTAACAAAAAATTATTACATTTTTTTTATCTTCCTGCTAATGCGTTAACATCCAGATTGAACCCACAATCATTTCCGGCTATAGTCACGGTGAATCATTCATATAGTTAGATAAATTCAAAGAACAGGCCTAAAGTTTTTAATACCCAATTCTTAGCAAAGGAGAGAAAAATGAAAGCAGTCTTGATGGATGAATTTGGCGCCCCGGAAGTCATGAAGATTGGGGAGATTGACAAACCGCAAGCGAAAGCCAATGAAGTTCTGATCAAAGTCGTAGCCACCAGTATTAACCGACCCGATCTGGTTCAGCGAGTCGGCAACTACCCTCCCCCTGCCGGCGACTCAGAAATTCTTGGTCTCGAAGTCGCAGGCACTGTTGCTGAAATCGGTAGCGATGTCGGCAATTGGAAAGTTGGGGATCGGGTTATGGCGCTGGTCGGAGGCGGAGGCTATGCTGAGTATGCGGTGGCTTTTGCAAACCATCTGATGCCGATCCCCGATAGCATGAGCTTTGAAGAAGCAGCCTGTGTTAATGAAAGTTACATCACCGCATTTCTCAATATTTTTATGATTGGCGGATTGAAAGATGGCCAGACAGCGATCTTTCATGGTGGCGGTGGCGGTGTCAATACCGCAGCCATTCAACTGGCAAAAGCCTTGACCCCGAATGCTAAGCTGATCATCACTGCCAATCCAAGCAAAATGGAGCGGGTCAAAGCACTCGGTGCTGATCTGGTTATTGACTATACTGAGACTCCTGATTTTTCCAATTTGGTCAAAGATTTCACCAATAAAAAGGGAGCTGATATTATTCTTGACCACGTTGGCGCCAAATATCTAAAACCAAATATGGCGTCCTTGGGCTATCAAGGTAAGCTGGTTATCATCGGAATTATCAGCGGGATTAAGGCCGAATTAAATCTGGCATTGATGATGGTCAAGCGACAGCAGATTATTGGCTCGGTTCTTCGGAGTCGCCCAGTGGCTGAAAAAGGGGATATTATTGCTGAATTTACCCGCCGTGCCCTTCCCAAGTTTGCTGATCGCAGTATTGTTCCAATTATTGAAAAGGTTTTCCCACTAGAAAATGTGGTTGCGGCACACCAGATGATGGAAGAAGACAAGCACTTCGGTAAGATTGTCTTGAAAATTGCAGGTTCCTGATTTTTATACATAGAATAAATTAAGTAGAAAACATCCTTCTGTAATTAATCGGGGGACGTTTTCTGCTGCACTAAAAAAGGGAATCCCATGCCTTTTGAAATTACTAACTTTCATGTTGTTCCACAGCAACAAAACAAATTTGTTAGACAGGTACAATTACACTACTCGCAGGATGGTAATGTGCGCACCTGGGAAGCAGTTAAAAGTCACGAGAGTGTCTCTGTTCTGCTCTACCATGCTGAAAAAAAAGCCTTTCTTCTGGTAAAACAGTTTCGACCACCGGTCTATATGAACTACAAAAAACACACCTGCACCTTTGAACTATGTGCTGGGCTTGTCGATAAAAAAGAGCCGTTAAAACAAATTATCAGAGAAGAGATTAACGAAGAATGTGGCTACGACGTGCCACTGGAAAAGATTGAGAAAATCAATTCCTTTTTTACCAATGTCGGTATAACCGGAAGCCAGCAACACCTTTTCTATGCCAGAATAGATAGATCGATGAAAGTCCATGCTGGCGGTGGAGTCAACAATGAACAAATCATACTGGAGTTCATTCCACTTGCCGAGGCAAAAGCATTTCTTTTCAATGAGGATCTAGCAAAAACACCTGCCTTGATGTTCTCTTTTTACTGGTATTTTGAACAGTATGGAATGCACGGATAGAAACAAAACCTATTGGTGAACAATTAAGCTCGGTTGTCCAATCGCCTGAGAAGCAAGCTCAAGGACCTCATCAAGGGGAATTAAACTCCTTGTTTTGGCGATGAACCCATTGACATGAACAAAACGGATCTCCGGATTAGAGGCAACTGAACGGAAGTCAACCACCATATTATCCCCCAACCGCAACATTTCCCACCCTGCGCCACGGATTGACGGAGTAATGCTCATCACCACAGCTTCATCGTTCAAAGCGCGAAGATATAACTCCATTGACAGCTTCGGGTTATCTGCAATGTGACTGACAAGAGCCTTGAGGTGTTTTATCGGCAAAATTTGAGTTTCTTTTTTCAGCCGCTCCAAGCGTGTC
Source organism: Desulfuromusa sp. (assembly GCA_033791405.1). Classification (GTDB taxonomy): domain Bacteria; phylum Desulfobacterota; class Desulfuromonadia; order Desulfuromonadales; family Geopsychrobacteraceae; genus Desulfuromusa. The sequence goes on along the minus strand of JASJGT010000363.1, from coordinate 3,608 downwards.
ATTTTCAGACCAACCATCTTAATAAAATCTTCTCCAAAATCTTTCATCAACCCGTAAAAAGCATCCTGCTCGGTTAAGGATGTTATTTTTGAAAAACAGGACAGAATATAGCCATCAATCGGTGAAGAAGACGCGAACAGAACACTGGTATCAACACCAAGGTGTTCGGCAGTTTTATAAGGTCCCCGAACATCCATCATACTCATATGTGCATACCAACCGAAAACTATCATGGCAGTATCATGGTAGCCGAGGTACCTCATCACCAGATGAAACGCACACGGATATGTTGGATCCTGATGGTGGTCGAAATTATGTTTTTCAAGATCATGTTCCATGCCGACATCGACAACATAGGTATCGGGGTCAGCAAGATCCCCACTGGTTGCTTCACGGCGAAAAATTTCTGCAGAACCCAGAGTTGCAAGCAAAATACTCACAGACATGAAATCGTCTTTATGGGCGCTACCTGGATGGGTAATGATTCTATACACCTAACTTATCCTATTATTATTATTGAGTTTTTAACAATATTTACCAAAAAAACTGAGCGCTGAGAAAATCAGTCTACAATATTCAAATTCTAGCATATATTCTTACAAATTGACTCATTAAAATCACTACCCCATAGAAAAAAACCGCCCTGATTGGCAAGCACCTAGATTGAATTACTTCTTGCAATAACATCAAGGGAGGTCAACACCGCAGCTGCCATCACAATAGGGTTGATTTTCTGTTTTTCCACAACTGCACAAATAAACTCGCTCCCGCTCCTTGATCTCAAAGCGGATTGGCGTAAACTCTCCACTTTGATGATGTCCATCGCAAAAAGGCAAACTTTCAGATTGTCCACATGTACAGCGATAGTAAACTCCCGGATCAAGAGTCAGAGCAATTGGCATTCCGGCATCATTATTCATTTTACTCATAAAATCCTCTCAACAATATGATTATTGTTCATAAAATATATCATTTCAATTTATAAGAAATTCACTAATATCTAATAATATTCAATTGTAGAAACTATTTTTACCCAATTCGTATTTTTGTTTCCTCTCCAAGCCCATCAAGTTATTTCATAAAAAGCACCATCAATGCAATCAATGAGATAGTGAAACGTCAGATCAATGCTAGAATCAATCCGGAGGTGAATCATGGCAAAAAACAACATTATCTTAATTGGTATGCCCGGTGCGGGTAAAAGTACCGTTGGAGTTATACTGGCCAAAAGGATCGGTTTTCATTTCATCGATACAGATCTGGTCATTCAGGCTCAGGAAAAATGTCGCCTACAGCAGATTATTGATACTCAAGGTTTGGAAAATTTTCGTAAAATTGAGGAACAGATGCTCCTCAGCCTTCATACGGAACATAGTATTATTGCAACCGGGGGATCAGTCGTCTACAGTAAAAAAGGGTTAGAAGCGCTGGGTGGAACCGGGATCCTGATTTACATTCAGGTTTCGCTGACCGCCTTGCAGAAAAGGATAGCCGATATGGGTCAACGCGGTCTGGTTATGGCTAAAGAACAGACGTTTGAACAACTCTATCAGGAACGGACTCCCCTTTACGAAAAATTTGCCAAATTGACTATTTCTGGCGAAGGGATAAACGCTGAACAGGTCGCGGCAACGGTTGAAAGAGAGATTTGTCGACGCTGGCCAACGCTATCATCCTGACCCAATATAATGGGTCAGTTGGTCGATCAGAAATTCCTTTTCTGAAATCGAAGCTTTAACCAGATCACCAATAGATACTATTCCGAGCAATATTCCATTTTCCATCACTGGCAAATGCGGTCGATGCTTTTCCGTCACCAGCGCCATACACTCATCGACAGTTTGATCAGGGTGAACATAGCAGACTTGCCCTGTCATGATCTCCTGCACCGGGGTATTTAAAGAGGACATCCCTTTTAGAATCACTTTTCGTGCATATTCCCGCTCTGACAATATCCCAACCACGGCACCCTGATCATCTACAACGACTAAAGCTCCAATGTCAGCATCAGCAAGCTGTTTCAACGCTTCATAAACCATTTTGTCCTGATTGATCGTCGTAACATCAGAACCTTTCCCGCGCAAAATATCTTTGACTGTTTTCATGACATATCTCCTGAATAAAAAAAGGCACTCTCCTTTTAGAAGGATATCGACAGAATCGGGAATGTCAAAGTTTCCCCCGGGGTTAAAGTCAGCGAAGATCTTTGAGAAAATTTAGAATTCTACCGGCACCTGACTAACAGTTGCTCAATCCTCACAGGTCTGGAAAAAATATTAAGAAAGATGATTCCTGAGCATAAAATCGGTTATAGTGTTTGTTTACATTCCTCAAATGAAAAGCATGTATGAAAAAGGATAAGAAGTATGAGTCCAGACCAGCTTGATGATTTATTACAGAAAGGGATTGAAGCCGCCGAAAAAGGTTATATCCACTCTGCCCAGGTTTTTCTTGGGCAAGTTGCTGAACATCGAAAAACCCCGGAGCTACAAAGCTATCTGGCTTACTGTTTAGCCAAAGGGCAGGGGCGAATGCACTCTGCGGCAAAGATCTGTCGTGAATCAATTAAACGTGAACCGAATAATTCACTCCATTATCTGATTCTGGGGCGCATTCTATTGCAATCCGGGGACAAAGGAAAATCCATAGATGCCTTCCGGCAGGGGCTCAGAACCAGCCCGAACCCTCTCATCATCAATGAATTAAAAAAGCTCGGCTTGCGCAAAGCTGCGGTCTTAAAAAGTCTCAAAAGAAACCACCCCATCAACCGAGCACTGGGGAAAATATTTGGTTCTGTCGGTTTCAGATAGGATCGATGATCTACCCATTGCGGGCTAGAAAACGATCCAGCTCGTTGGCAAACTTCTGTTTATCTTTGGCACCGTAAGCTGTTGGCCCGCCAGTTTCAATTCCGCTGCTGCGTAGATCATCCATAAAATTTCGCACCGACAACCGTTCTCGGATATTTTCCTCATTGAAAAAATCTCCGCGTGGATCCAGCGCATGACCGCCCTGGCTAATTGTCTCGGCGGCCAGCGGGATGTCGGCCGTCACAACCAGATCTCCCGGTTCCAGCAGCCGGACAATTTCCTGATCAGCAACATCAGCCCCGGCAGAAACTTGGATTGAACGAATCCAAAGTGAAGCAGGATGCCCCAGAGATCGGTTCGCAACCAAAGTTAATATTATCTTTTTTCGCTCTGCTGCCCGATAGAGAAGTTCTTTAATCGGCTTAGGGCAAGCGTCGGCATCAATCCAGATTTTCACGTGTCACCTCTTTCTTTGATTTTTACAACCAATAACCACTTAACGAAGCTGGTTTTATATTTTTCAGGAAGTGTCTTCCAGCATACATTCCTAAGCATCTCATTTCTTTAAAATAAGTTTCAAGCTGAATTAAATAGGTAGGCACATTTTGCTGTCCTACAGTTTTTTTGGGAATAACACTGCAACTGTTACATCTGTTGTACGGGTTGTTCGATATCACACATGCTGATACAATACTAGATAAGTAATATATCAGTTTCAACTATTTTTAAAGGAGCATCACTATGATAAAAAAACTATCCTTACTATTACTCGCCACCCTGCTCATTGCCTCGACCTCC
>JASJGT010000362.1:0-4419 GCA_033791405.1 Desulfuromusa sp. | reverse complement strand
AAACCGGCCCGACCGGGTTTGGTCCTCCGTTAAAATTAATCTATTTTTATTCTTTTTCCGGTCCTTTTTTTTATCCTTTTTTTTTGCCAGAGCCTTTTTCTTTGCTGCCGGTTTCTTTTTTGCGACTGCTTTTTTAGCTGGGGCTTTCTTTACCGGTGGGATGAGCTCTTTTTCCCAATCACAGTTTTCCTGTGGGCAGCGCTGAACCGTGCCCCACCGCTTGGTGGTCTTGATCTCTGTCAACGGCCAGGAACATTTTGGACAAGGCTCTTCTTTGGGTGGATTCCAAAGTGCATATTTACATTTGGGGTAGCGATTACAGGAGTAGAATATCTTCCCGTAACGGCTCTTTTTCTCCATCATTTCCCCTTCACCACATTCCGGACAGGTGATACCAAGGGACTTGGGTTTTTCCAAGGGCTGAATGTTTTTACATTTTGGATAGCCACTACAAGCTAAAAACTTTCCATAGCGTCCTGTTTTGATCAGCATCGGCGATCCGCATTTCTCACATTTTTCTTCCGATAAAACCGGCTCCTCGACCTCTTTACCATCCGCATTCAGCGGTTCAGTATGGCGGCAATCGGGAAACCCGGAACAGGCTAGAAAACGACCTGAACGACCGAGTTTAATCACCAGCTCCTTGCTGCATTCGGGACAAGTTTTATCAGTTTTTTCAGTCGTTATATCCGCTTTGCTGACTTCTTGATCTTTGCGCCGCAGCAGTGCAATAAAGGGTTCCCAGAACTGTTTGATCAGTGGAATCCAGGCTAACTCCCCACGAGAAATGGCATCCAGCTCCTCTTCCAGCCCGGCAGTAAAGTCGTAATCAACGTATTGGCTAAAATGCTCCGTCAGCAGCTTTGTTACGACTCGTCCGGTATCTTCCGGAAAGAAGGTACGTTTCTCCAGCCGTACATATTTTCTGGTGACCAGGGTATTCATGATGCTGGCATAGGTGGATGGGCGACCAATGCCGTATTCTTCCAGCGTTTTGACCAGACTGGCTTCGGTAAAGCGGGGTGGTGGTTGGGTAAAATGCTGTTCCGGGGTGAGTTGTTCTTTGCTGAGTTTTTCCCCTTCGCTCAATGGTGGCAGCAAACCCTCTTTGTTTTCATCGTCACCGTTATCGGTTCCCTCGATATAGAGAGCCATAAAACCGGGGAAGCGGATAATCTGACCAGTTGCCCGAAAGCTGTAACGTTCACCGGCGGCAATATCGACCCGAGTCGCATCGAAAATCGCCTGGGTCATTTGTGATGCTACGGTACGTTTCCAGATCAATTCATAGAGACGTTGTTGGTCCGAGCTTAAATATTGCTTCAGTTGTGCAGGAGTGCGGGCGACTGATGTTGGACGAACAGCCTCATGCGCTTCCTGAGCGTTCTTACTTTTGTTTTTGAATATACGCGGTTTTTCCAAGGCGTAACTTTCATCGTAAAGATGACAGATAACCTCACGTGCTTCACTGGTTGCAACAGTAGACAGGGCAACCGAGTCGGTTCGCATGTAGGTGATCAGGCCGTGAGTTCCATCCTCGACCTTGATTCCTTCATAAAGTTTCTGTGCAACACTCATTGTCTTGCGTGCTGAAAAGCCAAGTTTACGGCTGGCTTCCTGCTGCAGGGTGCTGGTGGTAAAGGGTGGAGCAGGATTGCGTTTGCGTTCTTTCTTTTCCAGAGATGCTACTTCAAGTTGGACTTGTTCCAGTTCGGTAAGAATTTCTTCTGCCTGTTTCTGGGTGGAAATAGCAAACTTATTTAGTGTCTTTCCGTCGCAACTGTGAAGTTTTGCTGTCAATGGGCTTTTGGCAAGATTCGCCAGAAGAGCCTCAATACTCCAATATTCACGCGGCTTGAACGCATCTATGTCATCTTCACGCTCACAAATCAGACGCAGTGCAACCGATTGAACCCGCCCTGCAGACAGCCCATAACGGATTTTCTTCCACAGGAATGGTGAAAGATTGAAACCAACCAGATAATCTAAAACCGAGCGCGCTTGTTGCGCATCGACCATATCACGATCAATTGCACGTGGATGAGCCATTGCTTCATCGATGGCTGCCTGGGTGATTTCGTTGAAAGTGACCCTTTTGACTGCTGGTTTTTTAGCATGTTCATCAATACTGAGGGCTTCAAGAAGGTGCCAGGCAATTGCCTCACCTTCACGGTCAAGGTCAGTTGCAAGGATTAATTCGTCACTCTTGGCAACTTCCTTTTTTAGTACGCCGATATGTTTTTCACTGTCGGCGAGAACCTTATAATTTGGTTCAAAATTATTAGCGGTATCAACCGAGCCCTGTTTACTTGGCAGAGCGCGGACGTGACCATAAGAGGCAAGAACTTTATATCCTTTACCTAGAAATTTTTCGATGGTTTTTGCTTTCGCCGGAGACTCGACGATAACCAGTGATTGTGCCATTTGATTCCTCTATATGCCTCTTTTCCGATAGAACCGGATGGGCAGATGTAAAAAAATTGTGTCAATTGCACAATTCAATATTTTCAGTGGTAAATACGACCCCAGTTGTTTTCCAGGAAGCAGTCTATTTCTCGTAACCAGAGGTTATTCGAGTGCGACAGAAGAGTTAGAATTGTGATCAACTTGATCTCTTGTTCGGTGGTCGGATCTTCTGTAACGCGTATGGCTCGATCAATGATTTCTTCTTGTGCCTCGTCTGAGAGCAATCCCATAGTGCGAACTTTGATTAAAAAACCTCTAGCTTCAGTTGTAAGTTTCTGTTGTTCCTCGGAATTGAATACCCGATAGGTGGGTAGGTTCATCAGTGGGGTGACGAATGCTGATTCAGCTTGAGGCTGTAAAGCGATCGTTTCCATCCAGGAAAAAGCATCATTGATCTCATCGGCATCAAAACCGACCGACATCAGTTCCGTCTTCAACTCCTGCTCGCTGATCGGGGTATCTTCTGCCCCCAGAACATATTGGGCGATCAGGTTAACAATCGCCAGAACTCGCTCACGCAAAGAACCTCCCAAAATGGGTGTTAAGTTAACTTTACCCACGTATGTAATTATTCCCAGGGAGAGTTTGTATCCCACCCCGGAGCTCTAGGTCGAGTAAAATAGCGGAAAGCTCCATGGGAGTCAAGCCGCATTCCCGGGCAATTTCGTCACTGTGTCGGGGCTCATGCCCGAGCATCTGGAAGACACTCAAAGCCGGTTCGTCCAGTTGGTCGGTGAAATTATTGTATTGGATCTGTTTCTGTTCTGACGGTTGATTCGGCCAGAGTATTTGTAAAACATCTTCAGCTTCGGTGACCAGTTGAGCTCCTTCTTTCAGCAGCCGATTGGTCCCTTTACTATTGGGATTTTGCAGTGCCCCCGGGATCGCAAACAGTTCACGACCTTGTTCCAAGGCAAAGTCGCCGGTTATTAAAGATCCACTCTTTTCGGCAGCCTCGACAATCAACACGCCACGACTGAGACCACTGATGATGCGGTTTCGACCGGGGAAATGTCCGGCAAGAGGCGGCGTCTCAGGTGGATATTCAGTGATGATTGCATTTGTCTGCTGGATTTCGTGGAATAACTTACTGTTTTCAGGCGGATAAATCCGATCAATACCACATCCGAGGACGGCAATCGTCGCACCTTCGGCATCAAGTGCGCCCCGGTGTGCTGCACTGTCAACCCCACGTGCCAGACCGCTGACGATACAGATATCATGCCGTGCAAGAGTTGTTGCCAATTCTCTGGTCGAAGTTAATCCAGCATTGGTGGCGCGGCGTGAACCGACAATGGCAAAGCAATCCTTTACAGGTAATTTTCCGCGTAAATAGAGAAGAGCTGGCGGGTCATGAATTTCGCGCAGCAGAGAGGGGTAATCATCATCCCAAAAACTGATCAGGCGAACTTGTAGCAATTCCAATTTATGACAGATTTGCTGGAATTTTTGATCATTTTCAGTGGGAACCTTGTGGCAGAGTTTTTCTGTCAGCCCTGCTTCCCGCCAATGTTGTGGTGGAGCGTGGAGTGCGGCATTGAAGTTTTTAAAATAGTGGTGGAGTTTAAATAGAGCAATGCGTCCAAGGCCCGGGGTCAAATGGAGTCTCAGTATGTCCTGTTGCGAAGCATTCATTTATCCCCTCCCGAAAGCTTTTCAGCTCTACGTTCTACAAATAAAAAAGGATTGAAAAACTCCAATCCTTTTTTATCGTTTATTCTTTTGCTGAAAAAAACTAATTAGTTACAATCGAAACCTTATCCCCAATAAAAGCAGCATCAGAACTTTTGATAATGATAGCTGAAGCGGTTTTGGCCTTGTTTTCGATGGTCACCGCGGCACCTAGAACGGCATCAGGTAATTGAATGGAGCCAGCTTGTTTGATAATCTCATCAGATGCTTGGCGTGGCCGGGAAAGATAAAATAAATTTCCGTTGGTCAGACCATCATCAC
>JASJGT010000361.1:0-3472 GCA_033791405.1 Desulfuromusa sp. | reverse complement strand
TGCCGTCGGGCGGCAACTAGTGCTGGCCATATTGAAGCCAGGACACCGGTGACTAACGCCAGAATCTGAGGTAGAAACACCATCGAAGGAGTCAGCCGGGGATAGATCACAGGGTTAATACTGAAGTGGGGGTTGAAAGAGGTATAATGGCTGATATCCAGTCCAACCTGTCCCCAGGCCAGACTGACGATGACCCCCAGTAGAGTGCCGATCAGTCCCGCTCCCAGACAGATGACCAAGGCTTCACCAATAACTGTGATCACCACTTCTCGTGGGCGAACCCCAATCGCCTTAAGGATACCGTAGTAGCGGTAGCGATCCATAACTGAGATCAGCAGTGAGTTAGCTACGCCGAAAGCGAGAATCGCAATGACCAGCAGGATCATAATCTGCATTGAAAATTCATTCAATTTAACCAGTTGTTCGACCTCGGGTAGTTTTTGCTGCCAAGTATAGATTGTCGCTGTTGTCTTCCTGGTTGGCTGTAGCTGCTTTTGCAGAACAGACAAATTGCTTCCGGATGAAGTAAATACAGCCATCTGTAAACGTACAGTCGCTGTAAGACCGAAATTTCTGGCAGCAGTAATTGGCATGTACCCCAATCCGTAATCAAGGGATTGTACTCCGGTATGGAAAATACCGGTAACCGGCAGTTCAAAGTTCTGCTCAGAGGTTGCAAGGCTGACAAACTGGCCGACGGAAACGTCCAAAGATTTTGCAACCCCTGCGCCAATGACCAACCCTTTTTGCTCCAGCAACCAATGGCCAGAGTTGATGTTGTTTGGGATCGGTGATCCGTTCTTTTCCAGCTCCGGTTTTACCAGCAACAGTTGTAGTGCCTGGACTCTTTCTTCCTGACGTAGAACCGTTGAAAGAACATAGCGGGGGAGAACCTTCTGCACTGCCGTAACTTGTAGCGTCTGCTGCCAGGTCTCCGCTTCCTCCAGGGCTTCCTCCAGTGGTAGCGGGGGTGATTCGACTACCAGATTGCCCGTGTGTAGAGCGACCGCATTTTTCACCATGGTATCGTTGACTCCGACCATGATGGCTCCCAACACTATCAGCATGGCAACGCCCAGACCCACAGAAATGAAGGTAATCAGGGTGCGGCGACGACGGCGTAGCACTGACCGTATGGCAAAGCGCAGCCAGAAAATCATAGTATGACCTTGAATTCGAGGTCATTGCGTTCCGACATGATTGAATTCTGTACTAAAATCCCGAGTGAAGATGCTTGTGGCAATCCAAAAGCTGGAAAATGTTGGGTAAATTCCTTCGTGGTCTGTTGAAAATATTTGACCGCATAGCTAAAACTATCTTTTCGAGCCGTTGTCAATTTTTCTACAATTTGCTGCGCATGATCGTGAGATGATTCACCCAGATGAAAGCTTTCGATCTGTTGCTTTTCCTCTTCATTATTGCCGTGATATGCCTGTGAAATAACAATATTGTATTTATTCTGGTAGAGATCATCCGCCACATCTTTGAGATCATCAAGAATCTGACAGCCGAGGCCAAAGTTGGCCAAAGCTTCGGAGATGAATGGTGACCGGGAAGGATCTGCAACACCCATTTTTTCAACCAGACGAATGGGTGCTTCAAACAGCAGTCCGGTTTTGCGCGGATGCACCTGCTGTAGAATGGTTTCCACGGAGGGTATGGTCTCTTTGAGACAGGATTCCTCTTCGTGTTCTTCTATCCCACTCGGGATTAACACAGCTAGTGCGGCAGTCTGTAGTTTCTGTGCATTAGAGTGATCCATCCGACCGGAAGCAACCTCGGCCATGATCAGGTTTGCTAGCACTGAATCACCGGCCATAATGGTTAAAACCGAACGGAATCGGGTTCCACTGCCAGGTAGAGAAAAAGGGATGACGTTCTTGTACTCATCGTCCAGCAAATTGTCGCACCCGGTGACCTGAACCCGTAGACATTGGTTGATCATGGCATAAAAGGGGAGAGATTCAAGAGCAACCCCCGCAGCTTCGGTGGCCATAATGAACAGGGTCGAAAATAGATTACGCTGCAGTGTCAATTGCTCGGATTGTAGTGGGTCGAGTGGACAACTTTCCCCCAGTATTGCGGTGCAAGTTTGATGAAATTCCTGCACGGTTTTACGCTGTATAGCAAAGGCGCGAGCCCAGGGCTCGCATGCCATCAGAATATCACTGGCCTGATTTTTCATTCACCCCTCCGGGCATGCAGCACACGGATATAACCGGAGAACCGAGCCAGCTCAGTGAGATTCAAAAAACCAGCACGTTCAATCTCTTCCCGTAAAATACCATCCATATTTTCCTTGATTTCGGGTTGCCGGAATAGCTTCCATGCGGTCCAGGACATTGCCCATCCCAGAGCGGTGTAGGGTTTGTCCATATCTGCAATCAGCAACTCTCCCTCCGATTTGAGCACACGACGGATTTCCTGTAACGTCTGCTGTTTAAGATCCCGGTCAACATGATGAAAAAACAGGGCCGAGGACACCATATCAAAATGGGCATCCGGAAACGGCAGATCTTCTCCCAAAGCTTGCTGAAAATGACAGTTATCACTGCCCCGTTTACGTTTTGCGACATCAATCATTGGCCGTGAGGCATCAATGCCGATAACCTGTAAGCTGGGATGGCCCTGAGCAATCTGGACCGTAAGCAGGCCGGTTCCACAACCAACATCAAGGACTCGACCTCCATTGGGCAATTTGACCTGTTCAGCCAACCAGCGATTCAATCGTGCTTCCTGACCCAGGGTTACGAATGGCTGAACAGCATCATAAATAACGGCAGCATGAATCAGAACCCGTCCTCGCGTCGGCAGCGCATCTGGCCCCGGTGGGTGCGGATCCTGAGATGAGTTTTGAGGACTATTCACGATACCTCCTACATTACCTTCAACAGCTGATCGTTTCAGGCGATCCGGAATAAAATATTGGGCTTAGTTGTCTATTGTCTCGCGAGACGTAAATTTGCAATCCGGGTTTCAAAATTGGAACGGAAGGGATTGATATCCAAGCCTCCACGACGGGTATAGCGGGCGTAAACTGTCAGATTTTCAGGCTGGCAATAGCGCATCAGATCGACAAAAATTCGCTCGACGCATTGCTCATGAAATTCATTGTGCTGGCGGAATGAAATCAGGTAGCGCAATAAGGCTTCCGGATCTATTTTGCTGCCATGGTAACGGATCAGCACACTGCCCCAATCGGGCTGGTTGGTCACCAGACAGTTACTTTTTAAGAGATGACTGTGTAATTCCTCTTTGACCTGTTGTTGTGGATCGGTCGAGTTTTCTAGTAAAGAGGGATCAAGAGAATACTCATCGACGGTAATATCCAGATCATCAATACATCTCCCTGGTAAATTCTGAAGTTGTTCAGTAATGAACTGATCGCTGTCCAATAGACGGACACGAACCGTACCCCCGGCAGCAAGGGACAAATCCTTGATCTTACGTTCTTCTACCTGATCATAATGAC
>JASJGT010000360.1:0-3550 GCA_033791405.1 Desulfuromusa sp. | reverse complement strand
ACAGAAGAAAATAACAACCATGGTCTGGAAGCCCCACACAACAGTTGCAGCCATTATTGAGCGTGGCTGGTCGATTGTCTGTTCATCAACGAAGAACTCCCCATTTCTGAGATCCCACAACTAGCCGAACAGCTAGGAGTTGCTGGTGTTGCTCTATCTTTTAGTGCACACTATTCAAGGCGTCTGGCAAAAACCAATCTGGCTGCCCTGCGAAACAGCCTTGCCCCGAATATCAAACTGGTAGCCGGCGGCCACGCAGTCCAACAAAAGATCACAATGCCAAACCTGATTATCTGTTCCGAACTACGGGAGATTTCAACCTTGTGCAGAAAGCATTTTCCCGTGCACCACTGACACTCAACGAAAAGGAGTCCAACATGGATCTTAAAAAATATTTCAACGACCGGACAGGCACCGGAATCCTCTCAACAGCAGATGCCGAAGGACGGGTTGATGCAGCAATCTACGCCCGCCCCCAGATAATGGAAGATGGTACCCTGGCGATGATCATGCGCGATCGTCTGACACATAAGAACCTGCAGGAAAATCCCTATGCCGCCTATTTATTTATCGAAAATGTGCCAGGTTATCAAGGGATGAGACTTTTTCTGAAAAAGGTTCGTGAAGATGATGATCCGGAACTAATCAACCAGATGACCAGACGTTGTCTCTCTGCGGAAGAAGATCTGCTCAAGGGACCTAAGTTCATTGTTTATTTTCAGCTGGAAAAAGCACTTGAGCTGATTGGTGACGTAGAATTGAATGAGAGAGTGTCATGACCAATTCCGATTCAGGGTCTAAAATAAATGTCAGCTCAAAACCGATATTTATTGCTGGCGCAACAGGCTACATTGGGGGTCGACTTGTCCCCCGGTTGTTGGATGCCGGTTATCAGGTCCGAGCCTTGGCTCGGGCACCAGAAAAGTTGCGGGATCGTTCTTGGGCACAGCATCATAACTTAACCATCATTAAAGGTGATGTGCTTGATTCCACATTGCTGAATCAGGCTCTTGAAGGCTGCCGGGCTGCATATTATCTGGTTCACTCTATGAATCCAGATGTTAAAGATTTCTCGGCCACAGATCGCATTGCGGCTAAAAATATGGCTCAAGCGGCAGAAGCGGCAAAGATGGAACAGATCATCTACCTGGGCGGTCTGGGTGAAGAACAGAGTGGACTCAGCCACCACTTGCAGTCACGCACCGAAGTCGGCAATATTCTTCGTCAGGGTTCTGTCCCTGTGACCATCCTACGGGCTGCGATGATCATCGGTTCTGGTAGTGCTTCATTTGAGATCCTGCGTTATCTGGTTGACCGTCTGCCGCTAATGATCACTCCGCGCTGGGTTAATACTCCCTGCCAACCGATCGGGGTACGTAATGTTCTGCATTATCTGATCGGCTGCCTTGAAAACCAGGAGATCGTTGGTAATACTTTTGATATTGGCCAACAGGAGGTCATTAATTACCGACAGCTGATGGAGGTTTATGCCGAAGAAGCTGGATTACCGCGGCGTTGGATTATTCCTGTTCCGGTTCTCACACCACGCCTCAGTTCCTATTGGATTCATCTGGTTACGCCGGTACCAGCGTCTATTGCCCGACCATTGGCAGAAGGTTTAAGTAACCCAGTCGTTTGCCGGGAAAATCGCATCACTGAACTTTTGCCGCAAGAACTGTTCGATGAACGTAAGGCAATCCGCCTGGCACTGGATCGAATCAAACAGCAAACGGTAGAAACTTCCTGGATCGATTCGGGAGAGATTCCTCCCGCTGAATGGAGTAATTCCGGCGATCCGACTTGGGCCGGGGGTAGCCTCTATAGTGATTCACGAAGAATTATTCTTAATGCACAACCAGAAGACATCTGGCCGACTGTCAGTTCCATCGGTGGCGAGGTTGGCTACTACTATGCAAACTGGTTGTGGAAAATCCGCGGCATTATCGATCGTGTTTGCGGTGGAGTTGGACTTTGTCGAGGCAGAAAGTGTGCATCGCAAATTTCCCCAGGCGATGCTGTCGATTTCTGGCGCGTGGTAGCTATTGAAAAGCCCGAATACCTGTTGCTATATGCAGAGATGAAATTGCCTGGAGAAGCGGTTCTTTCATTCCGGCTCCAGCAACTTGGCAACGGACAAACCGAATTGCAACAGATTGCTCGGTTTCTTCCTCGGGGTTTGTTAGGTATTCTCTATTGGTACGCTGTCATGCCATTCCATCATTACGTGTTTAACGGAATGTTACGCGGCATAGCTAAAGCCTCTGAAAAAACAATGGCTTGTGAGCCGGAAAAATTCTGAGAGGTAGCATTTTCAAATCTTAGAGATTGTGGCAGATGTTCAATACGATCAGTAGCTCCCTGCTTTTTGTTTTCAAATGTCCTATCAAAAACATATCCATAGGAATTTTGAGCGGAACAAAATTTGATAATAGTTGTCGGATCAGGTTTGAACTGCGTTAGATTAGCATTTCCCAACTGGAGCCAGGTAAATTGTAAATTCGTCCACTCCATCAACGCCTACAAGTTGATCCATCAGATCCTGGTTATAGGCGGCAATAGCACAGGTTCCACAGCTGATCGCTTCACAGGCCAGATAGAGATTTTGACAGACGTGCCCGACATCCATCAAAATCACCCGATGAGCTGCTGTTGTGTAGCGCCATTCGGTACGATAGGGGATGACTGCCCAGGCAAAAATAACTGGAGCTGCGGCAGAGAATGTCTGCCCCAAGGTTGCGGGTGGTAGTTTTTCGACCAAATCTTCGTCTTTTCGTTCTAAAACCAATGCGTGCTCAATTGGCAGATAGCGATAGACTCCAATCTCCAACTCATCCACATTTGAAATCAGCAGATAAGTTTCAAACGGATGCCTGCACCCCGCTGACGGAACTGTGCGTAGGGCGGTGCCCGGTGCTAGTTCCTTCTTTATTCCCTGGGTTGACCAGAGTAAAAAAGCAAGCTCTGCTAGAGAGAGTGATTCTGCTTTGAAACGGCGGTGACTTTTGCGGTTGGTGATCGCATCGAGTAGATCGGTACCACGAAATGAAGTCCAGTCTTCCGGGCCAGGAAGTTCGATCAACTTCTGTTCTGGCCGGGCCGGTTTCTGAACTGACGGTGGTTCAATCCCCTGATGCTGGTCGGTGAAACGAAAGTTGATAGTTTGACGTAACGAGTCTTTTAGAAACTCACGATGTTCGGCAATTTTATTTTTATCCATGAAATTTCCTTTCTGATCAATTTTCACAGTATACTTAGAAAATGTTTTTGACACAAAAGTTCTGATGAATACGTGCATAAAGGAGACTTATTTATGAATACGAACGGATTAACGTCATTTGTAGTTCGCACAATTGCCCTGATGGTTTGTTTTGCCTTTTATCTTGGATTCAGTTCGCCGCAGATTGTAGCAGGATTCGATTGGTTGAAAGCGGGCAAGGATCTTTTGGGGGGCTCAACGCAACAACAGACCCCAAGTCTCTCAGCTCTGAGCGATAGTGAGATTGGCGCTGGACTAAAGGATGCTCTTAGAGTAGGCACTGAGCGGGTCGTT
>JASJGT010000359.1:0-6949 GCA_033791405.1 Desulfuromusa sp. | reverse complement strand
CCATTATAACCGGTTGCCATAATGTTTCTTTCTTTAACCAGCAACGCACCAACTTGGCGACGCAAACAGGTGGACCGAGTTGCAACCAGCTGCGTAATCTGCATAAAATATTCATCCCAATCGGGCCGTTCTATCATGGCTACCTACTTTAATCGATGTGCGTAGAGGGGGAAGCGCTGACAAAGCTCTTTAACTTCAGCACGAATTTTTAATAATTCCGCATCATTGCCAATATTCTTTAACGCACGGTCAATCCAATCAACAACCTGCAACATCTCTGTTTCTTTCAACCCACGTGTCGTCGTTGCCGGGGTGCCAATTCGGATACCACTGGTAACAAAAGGAGATCTGGTATCAAATGGAACCGCATTTTTATTCACGGTAATACCTGCATCTTCAAGAGTTTTTTCAGCCACCTTGCCGGTAATATCAGTGCCGGTAAAATCAACCAACATCAAATGGTTATCAGTTCCACCGGAAACAAGTTTATAACCTTTTTCGACCAGTCCATTTGCTAATGCCTGAGCATTTTTTACCACCTGAACAGCATACTCCTTAAAGTCTGGCAACAATGCCTCTTTAAAGGCGACTGCTTTTGCAGCGATAATATGCATCAGAGGACCACCCTGAATTCCGGGAAAAATATTACTGTTGAGTTTTTTTGCCCACTCTTCGGTACAGAGAATCATCCCGCCCCGTGGTCCGCGCAAAGTCTTATGCGTTGTTGTTGTCACAAATTCCGCGTATGGAACAGGATTGGAATGAACACCCGCAGCAACCAGACCGGCAATATGAGCCATGTCAACCATGATCACAGCCCCAACGGCATCAGCAATCCTTCGAAAGGCGACAAAATCAATTTCGCGCGGATAGGCACTGGCTCCAACAACAATCAGCTTTGGTTGGTGCTCTTTTGCCAGCCGCTCAACTTCTTCATAATCAATGGTTCCGGTTTCTGCGTTTAGGCCGTAGGGGATAATATTGTAAAGCTTGCCGGAAAAATTTACCGATGATCCGTGCGTCAAATGCCCCCCATGCGCCAGATTCATACCAAGAACCGTATCGCCAGGTTGGCAGACAGCCATATAAACCGCCATATTCGCTTGTGAACCAGAGTGAGGTTGAACATTGGCATGTTCAGCGCCAAAAAGCTCCTTGGCACGATCAATGGCCAGTTGTTCAGCAATATCGACAAATTCACAACCACCGTAATATCTTTTGGTCGGATACCCTTCTGCGTATTTGTTTGTCAGGACAGAACCTTGTGCCTCAAGAACAGCTTCACTGACAAAATTCTCAGAAGCTATAAATTCCAGATTATATTCCTGCCGCTCAGTTTCCTTCATGATGATCTGAGAAATTTCAGGATCAAATGTTGTAAGATTCTGCATAACCATCGATGTCCTCCATAAATAGATCAATAAAAAAACGGGGCTGATTGAATAGCCCCGTCCAGTTTAATGCTTAATAACTTTTTGCTCAATAGCAGAAATTTTATCCAGTCTCTTCTGGTGTCGCCCACCTTCAAATTCGGCATCGTACCAGATCTCCACCAATTTTTGACCCTGTTCAGGGGTTAACACCCTTCCCCCCATGACCAGAATGTTTGCATTATTATGCTCACGAGCCATTTGTGCTGTAAACTCATCATGGACAACGGCAGCCCGCACACCTGGAAACTTATTGGCTGTTATCGACATACCGATTCCGGTACCACAAATAAGGATCCCCAGCTCGGATTCACCTGAAGAGACGGCGTCAGCAACCTTTGCAGCAAAATCAGGATAATCGACAGAATCAGATCCATCGGTACCGAAGTCAATGTAGTCAACCCCTCTTTTTTGCAATAAATCAAGAACGGCTGTTTTCAATTCATAGCCACCATGATCACTACCAATAGCCAGCATCTAATACCTCAAATCTTGCGAAAAGCCAGGGTTGCGTTCGTTCCACCAAAACCAAACGAATTAGAAATCGCGACCTGACAGTCAGTTTGACGCGCTTCGTTAGGAACATAATCTAAATCACATTCCGGGTCTGGATCCTCATAATTGATCGTCGGTGGAACAACACCATGTTTCAGTGCCAGGGCAGAATAAGCAGCTTCCATACCACCTGCAGCACCCAAACCATGGCCAGTCATGCTTTTGGTAGAACTGACCATGACCTTCTGTGCATGATCGCCAAAAACGGTCTTGATCGCCATTGTTTCATACAAATCATTAAAATGGGTCGATGTTCCGTGAGCGTTGATATAATCAACCTGTTCTGGATTCAAACCAGCACCATTCAGCGCCATCTGCATACAACGGGCGGCACCTTCTCCCCCAGGAGCCGGTTGAGTTAAGTGAAAAGCATCACTGCTGAGACCATAACCGGCAACTTCACAGTAGATATCAGCACCTCGCTTTTTGGCACTTTCGTATTCTTCAAGGATCAAGATACCGGCACCCTCAGACATAATAAAACCATCACGGTTGTTTTCAAACGGGCGGCTCGCCGCCTGAGGATTGTCATTACGTGTAGAGAGGGCTTTCATAACATTGAAACCACCGATCGCAAGTGGAGTAATCGTTGACTCTGTACCACCGGCAAACATGGCGTCAGCATCACCACGTGCAATCATATGGTAAGCATCACCAATGGAATGGGTTCCGGTTGCACAAGCAGAGACTGATGACAGGTTTGGTCCTTTAGCACCAAATTTGATCGAAATATGTCCGGGAGCCAGGTTAATGATCAGCATCGGAATAAAGAAGGGGGTGACTTTCTTGTAGCCTCGCTCAAGCATCACCTTATGGTACTTCTCAATCGCGGGTAGACCGCCTAGCCCAGAACCAACAAGAACCCCGACACGTTCGGCATTTTTATCATTGATCTCAAGTCCAGAATCTTCCAAAGCCATTGTCGCTGCAGCGAGACCATACTGAATGAAGAGATCCATTTTTTTGATCTCTTTCTTGTCAATATAATCTTCCGCATTAAAATCATTAACTTCTCCAGCAATCTGCGTTGGCAGGTCAGAGGCATCAAAACGGGTAATTGAACCTATCCCGGATTGACCACTGGTAATTGCTGACCAGTTTTTTTCTATTCCAGTTCCCAAGGGAGATACGACACCAATGCCGGTGACTACGACTCTACGCATAATAATCTCTCTTTGATAAATTACGGATGATTAAAATTGAACGGCAGTAAACACAACGGTGGTGCCGGGTAAAAAAACCGGCACCACCGAGTTCAATCAGGAAGCTTTGCTGATATAATCGATAGCATTTTTGACGGTCTGAATTTTCTCTGCATCTTCATCAGAGATTTCCACGTCAAATTCTTCCTCCAAAGCCATGACTAATTCTACAGTGTCTAGAGAATCCGCACCCAGATCATCCATAAATGCAGCCCCATCAGTTACTTGTTCTTCGTCGACACCCAGTTGCTCAGCAACAATTTGTTTTACTCTTTCTTCAATAGAAGCCATTTTATTTCCTCCTCTTGAGTTATGTAGGCTATCTCATCAGCCAGTTTGTTTACATGTACATTCCACCATTGACGCCGATCACTTGTCCGGTAATATAGCCGGTATTCTCAGACGCCAGAAAAAGAACCGCATTTGCTATATCATCTGCAGAACCCAGCCTTGCCAAAGGGATTTGGGCTGCTAGTTCCTGTCGTTTTTGTTCAGGTAAAGCTTCGGTCATCGCGGTCGCAATAAATCCGGGAGCAACAGCATTGACGGTGATATTACGCTTTGCCAACTCACGGGCGTTAGAGCGGGTTAAACCCATCAATCCCGCCTTACTGGCACAATAATTTGCTTGCCCGGCATTCCCCATCTGTCCAACCACCGAAGCGATATTAATAATCCGACCGCTGCGTTGTTTAGTCATCAGTTTAGATACTGCACGAGTGCATAAAAATGCCCCCTTGAGATTAACATCAAGAACAGCATCCCAATCTTCATCTTTCATCCTGAGAAGCAGTGCATCACGAGTAATACCAGCATTGTTGACCAGAATATCAATCCGCTCAAAAGTTTCCTTGGCAACCTTAACCATTTGCTCAACATCTGCGGAGAGAGTAACATTACCCTGGACAGCAACCGCTTCTGCACCCGAAGCTTTGAGCTCAGCAACAAAAGCCTCAGTCGCCTGAAGGTCTACATCGACGGCAACAATTTTAGCACCCTGAGCTGCCAAGGCTAATGAAATACTGCGACCAATTCCACGTGAAGCACCCGTTACTAATGCAACCTTATCTTGAACCATAAATAACTCCTTCAATTTCGATACTAAAATAATATATCACATTATCCTTGATGGTCTCTAAAAATGAGTCATAAGGCTAAGTGAAAAGTTTTTCTAAACTGGCAACATCGCCAATATTTTTCTGTGTTGATGATCGATCACTCCGCTTGATCAAACTGGAAAGAACCCGCCCTGGACCAATTTCTACATACCTGGAAACACCTAAATCCTTCATCTTCTGAATCGATTCATCCCAGCGAACCGGTGCACAGACCTGTTCAACTAATAAAGTTTTGACTTTGGCCTCTTCCTGATAAGGGACAGCTTCAACATTACTTACAACAGGACAGGTCAGCGGCGCAACACTGATCAACTCAAGCTCAGCCTGCAAACGTTGTGCAGCCGGAGCCATCAAGGTTGAGTGAAATGGTGCACTAACTGGTAAAAGCAGTGCACGTTTAGCGCCTCGTTCCTTCGCTAAAACAATGGCTCGTTCTACCGCAGAGGTGTGTCCAGCAATGACAATTTGTCCCGGACTATTATAATTGGCCGGTGCAACAACTTCCCCAGCTGCTGCGTCCTGGCAAAGTTGTAAAAGATCTTCCCCCTCTATTCCCATGATTGCTGCCATGGCTCCAACACCAACCGGAACGGCTTCCTGCATAAAGGAGCCACGTTTCCGAACGGTTTTTACTGCCACAGCAAAAGTAAGTGAATCAGAGGCAACCAATGCAGAGTACTCTCCGAGAGAATGGCCCGCAACAAATGAAGGGAACAGATCTGTCTCTTTTTGGAGCACCCGTAGAGCAGCAATACTAGCTGTCAGAATGGCTGGCTGAGTATTAGCTGTCAGCTTGAGATCATCATCAGTTCCTGAGAAACAGAGCGTTGTAATATCAAAACCCAGGGCATCGTTGGCCTCTTCAAATACCAGTTTAGCAACATTAAAATTTTCCGCGAGATCTTTTCCCATCCCCGAATACTGTGAGCCCTGCCCTGGAAAAACAAATGCATCCATTTATTCAACTTCCCTGATAAAAAAGATTCAAAGCCCTGTTTACCTACTTACCAACGTATTAGCGTTGATCCCCAGGTAAAACCACCACCAAAAGCAGCCGAAAGAATCAGATCCCCTTCCTTTAATAAACCTTGATGATAAGCCTCATCAATAGCAATAGGGATCGTTGCTCCCGAGGTGTTACCGTACTTATGCACATTGATGAAACTTTGTTCTTTGGTTAAGCCAAGACGTTTAGTCGTTGCCTCTAAGATCCGAAGGTTTGCCTGATGTGGGATAAACTGTGCAACATCAGCACTGGTATAGCCATTTGCCGTCAAAGCCTCTTTTGAAACCTGGGTCAAAGAACGAACCGCAACCTTAAAGACTTCATTCCCTTGCATTTTCAAAAATGGGAGTTTAGCTTCCAACCCCTCAATCGAAGCCGGATTTTTTGCACCGAAGCCTGGTTGATGGAGTAGCTCAAGGTACTTCCCGTCCGAATGTAGATGGCAGGATAGCACTCCTGAATCACTCTCCTGAGCTTCTAGTAGTACTGCGCCAGCACCGTCTCCAAACAGGATACAGGTATTTCGATCAGTCCAGTCAATAGCACGGCTGAGGGTTTCGGCACCGATGACAAGCGCTCTTTTACCATGACCCGACATTAGAAAGTCATTAGCACTCGACAACGCAAAGAGGAAGCCACTACAAGCGGCTGAAACATCGTAAGCAAAAGCTTTATTTGCACCAAGATTAGCCTGAACAATACAAGCTGTTGCCGGCCAGGGGTAATCACCGGTGATCGTACCCATAATAATCAAGTCGATATCGTCAGCTGCAACGCCCGCCATATCCATGGCACGTTGTGCTGCAATCGTTGCCAGATCCGAAGTACATTGGTGATCAGCAGCAATGCGCCGCTCTTCAATCCCGGTTCTGGTAACAATCCAATCGTGACTGGTATCAACCATCTTTTCAAGATCGTAATTTGTTCTGATATTTTCAGGCAGGTAAGACCCTGTACCGATAATCCGTGATTTCATTTTCAACTGACTCCTTTGCCTGAAATAGACAAGTTTTATTGAAAGAGTTAAATCAGGGCTGCCAATTTTTCCTCAAAGCGAATCATTGCATATTCCTCAGCTTGGCGAATTGCAATGCTGATTGCAATAGGATCAGAACTACCATGGCAAACAATCCCCGCACCGGCAATACCAAGTAAAGGGGCACCACCATATTCGGCAGGATTGGTTCTCTTTTTGAATGCAGAAAATGCTGGTCGGCTGAAAAAATAACCAATCTTAGCCCAGAAGCGACTTTCAATTTCCTGTTTGAGCATCGTGCCGACAGCAACGGCTAACCCCTCAGAAACTTTCAGTAGAACGTTGCCAACAAAACCGTCACAAACAACAACATCAACCGAGCCATTGTAAACATCACCACCCTCAACATAGCCAAGATAATTGAGCGGTGATTCCTTCAGCAACTGGTGCGTCTCTCGGGTCAGATCATTACCTTTTTTTTCTTCTTCTCCATTGGAGAGCAAGCCAACCCGCGGACGGGATCTATTCAAGGAATATTCGACATAAAGACTGCCCATAATGGCAAACTGATAGAGATGTGAGGCTTTACAATCGACATTTGCACCCATATCCAGAACCATAGTCTGGTCATTCAGGTTGGGCAGAAAGGTACCGATCGCTGG
>JASJGT010000358.1:0-2635 GCA_033791405.1 Desulfuromusa sp. | reverse complement strand
AACAGAAAATTATACCGAAGTCAGGGATTTTTTTATGTCCCACTTGCCACAAGATATTCAACTGTATAATGAGTACCATGCCTTGATTGTCATCCACTGCAAAGATTTTTGTCGTAAGAAACCCCTCTGTAACAACTGCCCCGTTGCAGATATCTGCCTGTATACACAACAGAATTGTTGATCAATTCGGTTAACTGCGCTAGTCTCCCGTTTGTTCCTGTTGCTGATTAAATTGAGAGACCAATGGATCACTACCTGTTTCTGTTGAAAAAATTTCTTGGCAACTTGTTGATGCCGGTGCCGATTACCTTACTCCTACTGATCTGGGCGTTGTTATTATTGCTGCGCAGAAAAACCCGCTGGCTTGGAATTATCGTTGTTCTGCTAGTGACGGTGCTGCTATTCGTTGGCAGCTATGCCCCCATAAGCAATCAATATATCTCCAAATTTGAAAGCCAAATCCCCAGTTATCAACAAAGTCAAACCCCGGTCGACTATGTTGCTGTCCTAGGCAGTTGGCACCAGTCGGTTGATAGTCAGCCAGTGACCAGCGAGCTCAAGCCGACAGCTATTGTTCGGCTGGCAGAGGGGATTCGTATTTATCGTCTCAATCCAGGCAGTAAATTGATTTTTACCGGTTTTAAGGGGCTAAACAAAGATCCAGTTTCCTATCCAGAAAAACTGCGGGAACTGGCGCTGGCTTTGGGGGTTCCAACTGAAGACATCCTGGTTTTTAATGGTCCTAGAGATACCATGGAAGAAGCGGAACTGATCGCTGCTAACTTCTCCGATGCATCTCTGGTTCTCGTCACAACGGCGGTTCATATGCCGCGTGCCCTCAATCTGTTCCATAAAGTTGGACTTGATCCCCTTCCTGCTCCGACAGAGCACCTCAGTAAGCCTTTTAAAAGTTGGTGGAATTTTCCGTCTGGATCAACTTTGGCGCACAGCGAATACTGGGCTCATGAACAGCTGGGTTTACTCTGGGTAAACCTGACGGGACAGGTTAAAAATATGGTTGAAAAAGATTCAGACTGATCCCGAGACCACATCGACTGCTTTAGCCTCTGAAAACAATCTTAAACACGTAAAATTGCGACCTTTCTACTTGAACTTAAAAGCTGTATTTGCTAGCTTGCAGGATTAATTTTACTAGCAGCCTCTTAATATCACAATCTCTGCGGAGACGAATTAGCATGGACTATAAAGATACCTTAAATCTGCCAAAAACCGATTTTCCAATGCGTGCCAACCTACCGAATCGGGAGCCGGAACAGCTTAAACATTGGCAACAGATCGGCCTGAATGATCAACTGGAAGTCGCAAATCAGGGGAAGAAGAGTTTCATTCTCCACGATGGCCCTCCCTATGCCAACGGCCACCTGCATATGGGCCATGCCCTGAATAAAATTTTGAAAGACATCATCGTCAAAAGTAAGCGTATGGAGGGATTATTCACTCCATACGTTCCAGGTTGGGATTGTCATGGATTGCCAATTGAGCTAATGGTTGACAAGAAGCTCGGCAAGAAAAAACGGGAAATGAGCAAAGCTGATTTCCGCCGGCAATGTCGTGAATATGCAAAAGTCTGGGTCAAAACCCAGAGCGAAGAGTTCCAACGGCTGGGAATTTTTGGTAACTGGGAAGATCCCTATCTGACTATGACTCCCGATTACGAAGCAACGACCGCACGTGAATTGGCTCGATTGGTTGAACGGGGCTCACTGTATAAGGGTAAAAAACCAATTCATTGGTGCTCTTCCTGTGTCACCGCTCTGGCTGAAGCCGAAGTTGAATATGACAATCACACATCGCCATCGATCTATGTGAAATTCCCCTATGTGGATGAATTACCGGAAGCCCTGTCCAATCTAGAAGGGAGATCGATCAGTTTTGTTATCTGGACCACAACACCCTGGACAATTCCTGCCAACTTGGGGATCTGTCTAAATCCTGAACTCCCTTATGTCGCTGTTGAAGCCAACGGTGAATTGCTGATTTTGGCTGAAGGTTTGTACGAGTCGGTGATGAAAACCCTCGGGATTGAGGATTATTCAGTTGTCGCAACGTTTGCCGCAGAGTTTTTTGAAAACAAAAACTGTAAACATCCCCTCTATAACCGCAATTCTCTTATCATGCTTGGTGATCATGTCACTTTAGAGGCAGGAACAGGCTGTGTTCATACGGCTCCCGGGCACGGTCAGGATGACTATCTGGTCGGACTCAAATATGGTCTGGAAATCTATAATCCAGTGGATGATTATGGTCGGTACCGGCAGGACCTTGAGCTGTTTGGCGGGATGAAACTGAAGGATGCCAACCCGGCTGTGAATGAAAAATTGACCGAAGTTGGCGCCCTCCTTCACGAAAGCCTGGTCGAACATAGTTATCCCCATTGCTGGCGCTGTAAGAAACCAATTATTTTTCGGGCGACCGAACAGTGGTTTATCAGCATGGAGGAAAACGACCTGCGGAAGAAAGCATTGCAGGAAATTGAACGGGTCGAGTGGATTCCAGCTTGGGGTCGCAACCGCATCTACAATATGGTTGAAGCCCGCCCCGACTGGTGTATCAGTCGGCAACGCAGCTGGGGTGTTCCCATAACCATCGCCTATTGTGAAAAATGTGGTGAAGC
>JASJGT010000357.1:0-5348 GCA_033791405.1 Desulfuromusa sp. | reverse complement strand
ACACGAACTCCATGTCACACCAAGTATCGGTGTTGCTATGTTCCCTTCCGACAGAAACAATCCGGAAACGGGGGATGACATTCTCCGCTATGCAGATACAGCGATGTATCGTGCCAAAGATGATGGTCGAGATACGATACGATTCTTCTTGCCAAGCATGCAGGCTGCTGCTGACAGTCGGCTGGCAGTAGAGAAGGAGTTACGTTACGCGCTGGAACGTGGCGAACTTTCTTTGTATTTTCAACCACAAGTCAATAGCAAAGGAGAAATCCTTGGTGCAGAAACTTTAGCGCGCTGGATCCACCCGGAGAAAGGCTTTATTTCTCCCGCGACATTTATCCCCATTGCAGAAGCAACTGGCTTGATTCTACCAATTGGAGAATGGGTATTACAGACAGCTTGCGAACATTTAAAAGCATGGAGTGACAGTGGGCTCGCTGTTAACCACCTTGCCGTCAATGTCAGCCCACGTCAATTTCGCCAGCCCAATTTTGTCAATCAGGTGGAGAATATTCTTGCGCAAACCGGTGCAGATCCAAACCAACTGGGACTTGAACTCACCGAAGGGATGGTGATTGACAACATTTCGGACACCATCGAAAAAATGAAAGCGCTTAAAAAACTTGGCATCGAATTATCAATTGATGATTTTGGCACAGGATATTCCTCACTGACCTACCTAAAAAAAATGCCTCTGGATATCTTGAAAATTGATCAATCTTTTGTCCGTGACATCGAAACAGATGTCAACGATGCTGCAATTGTCGATACCATTATCTCTATGGCAGCCCACTTGGATCTTAAAGTGATTGCCGAAGGAGTAGAAACCAAGTTCGAACTAGATTTTCTGGAAGAGAAAGGTTGTCCTATCTATCAGGGATATCTTTTCAGCAAACCAGTACCGAATGAACAATTCATTGAACTTCTACGGGCAGGAACAACTTCCAATCAAGATTGAATACTCCCTGGCTAACTGACAAGCTTAAAACGACAAAGACCTCCCTTGTATTTCCTATCCGAATCACCGCAAAATATGGTATCAACTGCATCATAATTTATGAAATCCAAAATCAAACCAACACGACAAAAAACTACGAGGAGGAAATTGGCATGAGCACGCAACCAATTGTAAAAATGGAGACCAATAAAGGGCTTATCGTTATTGAACTCAATTCCGAAAAAGCCCCTATCAGCGCTGAAAATTTTCTCAACTATGTCCGAGATGGATTTTATGAACAGACAATATTTCACCGAGTCATCCCTAACTTCATGATTCAATGTGGCGGATTTACTCCTGAAATGGCTCAGAAAAAAACTCAGGCTGAAATCAAGAATGAAGCCGATAACGGATTGAAAAATCTACGTGGCTCACTTGCCATGGCGCGCACCCAAGTGGTTGACAGTGCCAGCAGTCAGTTCTTTATCAATTTGGCTGACAATGATTTTCTCAACCATCAGGGAAAAACCCCAAACGGTTATGGTTATGCTGTTTTTGGACAAGTGACTGAGGGAATGGACGTGGTGGATGAAATTGCCAAAGTCAATACGGGAAACAATGGGCATCACCAGGATGTCCCTAAGGAAGCTGTCATTATTGAAAATGTGTCAATCGAAGAGCCCACCACCAGCTCGTAACTTTTACAAGAGCATCAAATATGGGGCATCATTTCTCAACCACACCTCGGCTCCCTGCAGAATGGGAGCCGCAGGATGCTATTCTGTTGGCCTGGCCACATGAACAGACAGATTGGCAGCCAACCCTTGATCAAGTCACTCAAGTCTATATCGAATTAATCCGCAAGATTGTCCGCTTTGAAAAAGTTATCATTATCGCACCAGAACCCAATATTGTTCGTGATACTCTCAACAGAGAATCCATTGCTTCATCCAATATTTCGCTATACCAAATCGACACCAATGATACTTGGATACGCGATTTTGGGCCAATAACCGTCTACACGGACAGTCGTCCACAACTACTTGATTTCACCTTCAGTGGTTGGGGGTTAAAATTCTTAGCCGAGAAAGATAATCAAGTGACTCGGACACTGCATAACACAGGAATATTCAATAAAATACAAAGATATTCTACTGAACTTGTTTTGGAAGGTGGCAGCATAGAAAGTGATGGAACCGGCACATTATTGACAACATCAGCGTGCCTGCTCAACCCGAACCGAAATCCACATCTCGATAGAAAAGGGTTGGAGTCCAAACTCTCAAAACTATTGGGATTCAATTATTATCTCTGGCTCGACCACGGCTGGCTGGCAGGGGATGATACTGACTCACATATTGATACCTTGGCTCGGCTGTGTCCAAACGATACAATTTTATATGTACGTTGCACTGACGTGGAGGATGAACATTATCCAGAGCTGAAAAGAATGGAAACTCAGCTCAAACAATTCAAGACGAAAAACGGACAACCATTTCGCCTCTTTCCACTCCCCATGCCTCAAGCCTGCTACAACGGCGATGAGCGGTTGCCAGCATCTTATGCAAATTTCCTGATTATCAACAGTGCAATCCTTTTTCCAACTTACAACGATCCTGCAGATACCCTGGCAATGAAAACGGTCAGCGAGGCATTTCCAAAACGCAAAATTATCAGTATCGATTGCCGTCCATTAATCCGGCAATATGGGTCCTTACACTGTATTTCCATGCAACTTCCACAAGGAGTCTTGGCATGAATGTCTTAAAGGTTGGTTTGGTGCAGCAAAGCTGTATTGCCAATCATCAGGAAAATAATGAAAAGAGTATCCAACAAATTTCTCAAGCTGCTGCACAAGGAGCTAAGCTGGTTATTTTACAGGAGTTGCACAGCAGTCACTATTTTTGTCAAACGGAAAATATTGCCAACTTTGAACTGGCAGAAAATATTCCGGGGGAGACAACCCAGAGATTTGCCAACTTAGCAAAAAAATTGGGAATCGTTTTGGTTATCTCGCTATTTGAAAAACGGACACCAGGGATATACCACAATACCGCCGTGGTTCTGGAAAAAGACGGTAACATCGCAGGAACCTATCGAAAAATGCATGTTCCTGACGATCCCGGCTACTATGAAAAGTTTTATTTTACCCCCGGTGATCTTGGGTTTAACCCGATCATAACTTCAGTTGGAAAATTGGGAATTATGGTCTGCTGGGATCAATGGTACCCTGAAGCAGCCCGTTTGATGGCTCTGGCAGGTGCGAAAATACTTATTTACCCAACCGCTATTGGCTATGATCCATCTGATAAACCAATGGAACAACAACGTCAGTTAGCAGCATGGATGGCGGTACAACAAGGGCATGCCATTGCTAATGGAATCCCGGTTGTTGCCGTAAATCGAGTTGGTTTTGAAGCTGACCCAAGTCAAACTACCAGCGGAATAGATTTCTGGGGGAACAGTTTTGTTGTTGGATGTCAGGGGGAAATTCTTGGTCAGGCAAGCGCAAACAAGGAAGACCTTTTATGTGTCAATATCGACCTTGATCAAAGTGAAAAGGTTCGACAAATCTGGCCATTTTTCCGTGACCGGCGCATTGACCACTATCAAGAATTACTAAAACGTTTTCGTGATTAAATTTCAGCTAAAAAGAGCGAATCCAGAGGGTTCGCCCTTTTTAACTCTTTCAACAGATCGTCCTTTTTACAAACCAGCACGAGAACGAAGAGAATCAACCCGATCAGTCAATTCCCAGGTAAACTCAGGAAGTTCTCTGCCAAAATGACCATAGGCAGCAGTCTGCCGATAAATGGGTCGGAGCAGGTCAAGTTGCTGAATGATTGCAGCAGGACGCATATCAAATTCATCTTGAACAATTTTGGCAATCTGGTTTGAGGGTATTTTACCTGTTCCAAAACTATTGATCATGACTGAAACAGGTTCTGCAACACCAATTGCATAGGCTAATTGAACTTCACATTTGCGCGCCAGCCCTGCTGCAACAATATTTTTTGCAACATAACGCGCCATATAAGAGGCACTACGATCAACTTTTGACGGATCCTTGCCGCTGAATGCGCCACCACCATGGGAACCCTGACCGCCATAGGTATCGACAATAATTTTTCGCCCGGTCAAACCACAATCCCCCATAGGTCCGCCTACAACAAAGCGCCCGGTTGGATTGATCAGATAGCTGGTTTTATCGTCAACTAGATCAAGAGGGAGAACCGGCTTGATAACTTCTTCAATAACAGCTTCTTTCAAATCAGCATAGAGCACATCCGGATTGTGTTGGGTTGAAACAACAACGGTATCAATCCGGGTTGGTTTGTCGTCAATATACTGTATTGACACTTGGGATTTGCTGTCTGGACGAAGAAAATTGAGCTGTCCACTCTTGCGCACAGCGGCCAGTTTCTGGGTCAGTTTATGGGCAAAAGTAATGGGCATTGGCATTAATTCAGGAGTCTCATTACAGGCGAAACCAAACATCAAACCTTGATCTCCTGCACCCTGCTCTGTAAACAACCCTTCACCCTCACTCACCCCCTGCGAGATATCGGGAGACTGCTGATCAATCGAGGTCAGAACCGCACAGGTTTTATAATCAAACCCAATGGCCGAATCATTATAACCAATCTCTTTGATGGTTTGCCGGACAATCGCTGGTAAATCCGCATAGGCGGTGGTAGTAATTTCTCCAGCAATAACTGCCATGCCTGTTGTAACTAACGTCTCACATGCGACCCGGGCTTTTGGGTCCTGGTCAAGAATAGCATCAAGAACAGCATCAGAAATCTGATCAGCAACTTTGTCGGGATGTCCTTCTCCCACGGATTCTGAAGTAAATAAAAAATCGGTCATCGGCATTTGTATCTTTCCCTTCCTTCGTCTTTAGCTTTATCGTTATATCAATGGCTGCGCAAAAATATCAGGCAACCGGTTACGCATTTCTTTCTCAATTGCAGCTGAAACTTCCTTACTGGTCGACATCAGCAAAAGGTTCTCAACCAGAGATTTTCCATCCTGTTTTGAAATCTGTCGCAATACCCGCTTAACCCTTGGGATGCAACCAGGATTCATCGATAGTTCGTGGAATCCAAGGCCAACCAACACCAAGGTATAAAGAGATTCGCCAGCCATTTCACCACAGATACAAACCCCGATACCAGCATCGTTGGCG
This sequence comes from Desulfuromusa sp., assembly GCA_033791405.1. Classification (GTDB taxonomy): domain Bacteria; phylum Desulfobacterota; class Desulfuromonadia; order Desulfuromonadales; family Geopsychrobacteraceae; genus Desulfuromusa. The sequence goes on along the minus strand of JASJGT010000357.1, from coordinate 222 downwards.
GCATCACAAGTCGCCTTCAGCGCCCGTAAAATAGCCGGATGCAGCGGGTCATAAAGGTAGGCGACATGTTCATTCCCCCGATCAACAGCAAGAAAATATTGAATCAGATCATTGGTGCCAACAGAGAAAAAATCAACCTCCTGTGCCAATAAGGGGGCTATCATAACTGCAGATGGTGTTTCAATCATGATTCCAATAGCAAGATCAGGATCATAGCCGATC
>JASJGT010000356.1:0-24124 GCA_033791405.1 Desulfuromusa sp. | reverse complement strand
AGAAGGGAAGGGAAAGTTTACCGTCAAAGCTACGAAAGAGGTGTTCCTTTAGAGCCTCTACGTGTTGATGGGGAAACAATTAAACGGGGAACTAAAATTACTTTCTGGCCGGACAATGAAATATTTGACACTTCTGATTTTTCTTTTGCAACATTATCGCAGCGATTACGAGAACTTGCATTTTTAAATGCAGGAGTAAAAATTAAGATAAACGACGCTAGAACAGAGAAGAGTCACGAATTTATCTACGAGGGGGGAATTCGCTCTTTTGTGGAATATCTCAATCGTGCAAAAAGCCCACTTCATCCGCAACCGATCTATTTCCATGGTGTAAAAGGGGGGGCAGAAATTGAGATAGCTATACAATATAACGATAGCTATGATGAAAAAATATTTACTTTTGCAAACAACATCAATACCCATGAAGGTGGCACCCATCTGAGTGGTTTTCGTGGGGCGCTGACCCGAACCATGAACGCCTACGCCACGGCAAACAATTTGTTGAAAAATGTAAAGGTTGCAATTTCGGGCGATGATATGCGCGAAGGTATCGCAGCCGTCATCTCTGTCAAGCTGTCAGATCCACAGTTTGAAGGTCAAACCAAGACAAAATTGGGAAATTCTGAAGTTAAGGGATATGTAGAGACCTTGATGAATGAGCAGTTGGCAATGTTCTTGGAAGAAAATCCACAGGTCGCCAAAAAAATTCTGGAAAAAGGAATTGAGGCGGCTCGAGCTCGGGAAGCTGCTCGAAAGGCGCGCGATTTAACTCGGCGTAAAGGTGCCCTTGACGGACTCTCTCTCCCTGGTAAATTGGCAGACTGCCAAGAAAAAGACCCGGCACTCTGTGAAATTTATCTGGTCGAGGGCGATTCCGCTGGTGGCAGCGCTAAGCAGGGCCGTGAACGACGCTATCAGGCTATTTTGCCCCTTAAAGGTAAGATTCTGAATGTGGAAAAAGCCCGCTTCGATAAAGTTTTGACCTCAAATGAAATACGGACCCTTATTACCGCCATGGGAACCGGTATTGGTAGGGATGATTTTGATATCTCAAAGTTACGCTACCACCGCGTTATTATAATGACTGATGCGGACGTCGATGGTTCGCATATTCGGACATTATTGTTGACTTTCTTTTTCAGACAGATGCCAGAAATTGTAGAAAGAGGACACCTCTATATTGCTCAACCCCCCCTTTATAAGGCAAAGCGTGGTAAGCGTGAGTTGTATTTAAAAGATGATGATGCTTTGCTTGATTACCTCCTGGATACCGGCACCGAAGGTGTTACTTTAGAGATGGAAAAGGGGCAGAAAGCTCTTCGCGGCAAACAGATTATCCCAACACTACGCAACATTATTACTTTCAATCAGCATTTTGAAAAAATTGTAAATCGTGGTGTTGCGACGGAAATATTGAGAATTTTTGTAAAGGGAAAAATTCGTAACGGTTTTGCTGACAAAGCCAACCTGGAACCACTTGCAGAACTGCTACGGCAACAAGAGCCAAAAGGAAAATTTGAAGTCTTAGAAAATCCGGATCGAATCCTCGTAACCCTTGGTAATTTACATGCACGGATAGATCGTCATACCATCGAGATTCTTTCTTCCCACGAATATAAACTGCTACTGCAGTCCTATCGGCAGGTTGAGGATATTTGTCTGCAGGAATCGGTCTTTCTGGTTGCTGAAGGCAAGGAAAACGTAGAAGTTACCGACCGCCAGGAGTTGTTAGAGGTATTTCTGGCACGAGCCAAAAAAGGTCAATATATCCAGCGTTATAAAGGTCTGGGAGAGATGAACCCGGATCAACTTTGGGAAACGACGATGGATCCAGACAAACGAGTTTTGTTGCAGGTAACGATTGAGGATGCCGTTAGAGCTGATGAAATATTTACCGTCCTGATGGGTGATCAAGTAGAACCGCGGCGTGAATTTATTGAGCAAAATGCTTTGAATGTCGCCAATCTGGATGTTTGATCAATAAAAAATAAAACTTCCTTTTGGAAGTTTGGAGGAATTAGATGCTGTCAGAGCAGAACAAAGTTACAGTTAATATTGTCGATGAAATGCGTAAGTCCTATATGGAATACGCCATGAGCGTTATTGTCGGTCGGGCGCTTCCCGATGTCCGCGACGGGCTTAAACCGGTCCACCGACGCATTTTGTTTGCCATGCATGATCTCAACAATGATTTCAATAAACCTTATAAAAAGTCGGCACGCGTGGTCGGGGATGTTATAGGTAAATACCATCCGCATGGTGATAGCGCCGTATATGACTCTATCGTGCGGATGGCGCAGAGCTTTTCGATGCGCCACCCTTTGGTTGATGGTCAGGGTAATTTCGGTTCTGTTGATGGTGATTCTGCCGCGGCAATGCGCTATACCGAAATTAGAATGGATAAGCTTGCCCATGAACTGTTGAACGATATTGACAAAGAAACGGTCGATTTCGGCCCCAACTATGATGATTCTTTGGAAGAACCACTGGTTCTTCCATGTAAGTATCCCAACCTTCTGGTGAATGGTTCTGAGGGGATTGCGGTGGGGATGGCAACCAAGATCCCCCCCCATAATTTAGGTGAGGTGATCGATGGCTTGATCGCGTTGATTGAAGATCCACGCATCAGTATTGATGAACTTATTGAGAGAGTTCCAGGACCCGACTTTCCGACCGCTGGTTTTATCAATGGGAAAGAGGGAATTTGTCAAGCTTACAAGAGTGGTCGTGGCATTATCCAGATGCGTGCCAGGGCGCTGGTTGAAATTGACCGACGCAGTGGCAGGGAAGCCATTATCATTACCGAACTGCCCTATCAAGTAAATAAGGCACGGTTGATTGAGAAAATTGCCGAGCTGGTCAAAAATAAGACAATCGAAGGCATCTCTGATCTACGTGATGAGTCAGATCGCGAGGGTATGCGGGTTGTTATTGAGCTGAAGCGGGAGATGATCCCCGGGGTTATTTTGAACCAGCTCTACAAGAAGACCGTCATGCAAAGCTCTTTCGGTATTATTATGCTGGCGATTGTTTCCGGTCAGCCCAAAGTCCTCAACCTCCGTGAAGTGCTTGACTGTTTCATTGATCACCGCCGTGAAATAGTCACCCGGCGGTGTGTCTTTGAGTTGAAGAAAGCCGAAGCCAGAGCCCATATTCTGCATGGTTTAAAACTCGCCTTGGAAAATCTGGATGAAGTTATTAAGATCATTAAGGGCAGCGCTACTCCAGCAGAGGCTAAACTTGGCCTGATCGCACGATTTTCTTTTTCTGAAATTCAAGCACAGGCTATCCTGGATATGCGTTTGCACCGGCTAACCGGGCTGGAACAGGGTAAAATACTTGAAGAATTGACACAGCTTTTGGCACAGATCAGCCGCTTGAAAGAAATTCTTGCCAGCGAAGTAGAAATTCTCAACATCGTTAAGGTAGAATTAATTGAACTGAAAAGTAAATTTGCTAATCCAAGGCGGACAGAAATTCTTGATCGTAGTGCTGATTTGACCCTGGAAGATATGATTGTTGAAGAGGATATGGTTGTAACCGTGACCCACGGAGGCTATATCAAGCGGAATGCTGTTTCTCTTTATCGTGCTCAGCGTCGGGGTGGAAAAGGGTCGAGTGGGGTTAAGCCGAAGGAAGAGGACTTTGTTGAAAATCTGTTTATTGCTTCAACCCACGCTTACGTTCTTATTTTTACGGATCTGGGAAAAGTTTATTGGCTCAAGGTTCACGAAATCCCACAGGGCGGCCGTGCTTCTCGGGGTAAGGCAATTGTCAACCTGTTACAGTTGGCAGCCGAAGAAAGGGTGATGACAATTCTTCCGGTCAATAGTTTTGAAAAAGATCAATACATTGTCACCGCAACCGCGCGGGGGATTATCAAGAAAACTGAATTGATGGCTTATTCCCATCCACGGGTTGGTGGTATTATTGCGTTGAGCATTGATGAGGGAGATAGTCTCATTGAAGCACGTTTGACCAACGGTGAACGCGATCTATTGCTGGCCAGTCGCAACGGTAAGTCGATCCGTTTTCCGGAAACCGATGTTCGGTCGGTCGGTCGTCCGGCGCGTGGTGTCCGCGGGATAACGTTGGCTGAGGATGACGAAGTGGTTGGCCTCCAGTCGGTTTCGGCGAATACGGCATTAGCTTTGGTAACAGTGACCGAGAATGGTTATGGCAAGCGTACCGATATTAGTGAATACCGTGTTCAAAGTCGGGGTGGTAAGGGAATTATTACCATCAAGACCAGTGAGCGCAATGGTCACGTCGTTGCGATCAGAATGGTTGAAGATGAGTCTGACCTGATGTTTATCACTAACCGTGGCAAGCTGTTGCGTACCAAAGTGAAGAATATCAGAGCCATTGGCCGGAACACCCAGGGTGTCCGGATGATGGTGTTGGAAGATGATGAGCTGATTGTCTCGGTTGCCAAACTGGCAGAGAAGGATACCGCCGATGGAGTTGCACAGCTTGAAGAAGCAACTGAAGCGGGAGTTGAAACAACAGAAAACCCAGGCGAAGACATCTAGCCGCCATCGCTGGGTTCTGTTTGTTCTGGTTTTTTTCGCGTTGGCAGTCAGCTTATTCCCGGTCTATCGTCAGCAGCAAACAACCGCAGCGCAACGGTTATTTGCGAAAGGGGTTGAGCTGGAAAGTGTGGGAAAGATAGCCGCCGCTGAAAAGAGTTATCGGGAGATTTATCAACAATATCCCCAAGCACAGGAGGCTGCGGAAGCTTTATTGAAAGTCGGCAAACTCTGGCAGTACGATTATCAAGATGGGGAAAAGGCGCTCCTCAACTATCTGCAACTCGAACACGATTATCCTGATAGCTTTTTTGTGTTGGCTGCTCGTGAAGAAGCGGCACGGATAGTTAAATATAATCTCCATGATTATTCCCGAGCCATTGAGTTCTTTCAGCGCTTGCTGGATTTAAATGAAGGGACTCCAGATCAATATTACTACGAAATAGCCGACTGCTATTTTCGCCTCGAAAACTATCCTCAAGCCCGGATTGAATTAGAAACTCTGCTGGAAAACTATCCGGACAGCTCTCTGGTTCCCGATGTGTTGTATCGTAAAGGGGGAATTTTACTCCTGGAAGGGCGAACGGAAGAGGCTCGACAGGATTTGCTCCATTTGATAGAGAGCTATCCAGACAGCCACTATCAAGATCAGGCTAAATTTGATCTGGCCAAGTTGTTGGAGGAAGAGGGGCTTCTGGAAGAAGCTCTGCAGAGTTACCGGCAACTTGAGGGGGGGGCGTGGCCATCTTTGTTAGAAAAAAAGATTGAACACCTGGAGCGGCGGATCGCAGATAAAAAAGGGGCCATCTAGATGGGAAAAAAAATTGCAGTTATTGGTGCTGGAAGTTGGGGAACCACTTTAGCCAACCTGTTGGCGAAAAAAGGTTATTCGGTCACACTCTGGTGCTATGAAGAAGATCTGTGTGAGCGAATTAAACAGTCAAAAATCAACGATCTTTACCTTCCAGGAATCACCCTTTCTGAAAATTTACAGATCACCAGTTTATTGAAGTCAGCTGTTTCTGAAAAACAGTTGCTTTTGTTTGTTGCACCATCCCAGGTCACTCGCCAGGTATTGCAGCAAGCGCTACCCGATTTATCATCCCAGGCTCTGATTGTTTCTGCCTCCAAGGGGATTGAAAACGACAGCCTGATGTTATTATCTCAAGTCTTTGAAGAGCTGCTTCCCGAGTCGATGCATCGGCAGCTCGGTTTTCTTTCCGGTCCTTCATTTGCAAAAGAGGTGAGTTCCGGGATGCCAACAGCGGTGGTTGCTGCGGCAAAAGATTTAACTGTTGCAGAGGAAATTCAGAAAATATTCAGTACTGAGACATTTCGTGTTTATACTCACAGTGATATCATTGGGGTTGAGTTGGGCGGTGCGATGAAGAACGTTATTGCTCTGGCTGCCGGGGTTGCGGATGGCCTCGGTTTTGGGCACAATACCCGGGCAGCGCTAATTACGCGGGGTTTGGCTGAAATGACCCGATTAGGAATGAGACTCGGCGGGGCAGCAGAGACCTTTGCGGGACTGGCGGGAATGGGCGATCTGGTTCTGACCTGTACGGGTGATTTGTCACGAAACCGCAGTGTTGGTATTGAGTTGGGCAAAGGACATAAACTCAATGAAGTTCTGGCAGGAATGCAGATGGTTGCCGAAGGGGTTCAGACAACCCTGTCGGCCTATCAACTGGCTGAGAAACTGGGAGTCGATGTGCCAATTATCGAACAGATGTATTTGGTTCTTTATAAAGATAAGGACCCACGCCAAGCTGTTATAGATTTGATGTCTCGCGATTTAAAAGCAGAAGCGCTATAAGAATCCAAGAATGGGATACCAGGGAGTTACCATGAAACAATTATTATTGCTGACCAGCTGTTTTTTTCTATTCACTGGGGCTGCTTATGCCGGGCCGGTTGTAGAAATGAAAACCAGCATGGGGTCGATACAGATCGAACTGAATTCTGAAAAAGCACCACTGACAGTGCAAAATTTTCTTCACTATGTTGATCAAAAATTTTATGACGAGACAATTTATCATCGTGTTATTGGAAAATTTATGATCCAGGGTGGGGGATTTGACAAACATGCAAAAAGGAAAGAACCTTCCGCTCCAATCAAGAATGAAGCAACCAATGGGTTAAAAAACCTGAAGGGGAGTATAGCTATGGCACGTACTGGTGTCGTAGATAGTGCAACCAGCCAGTTTTTTATCAATTTGGTGGATAATGGTTCCCTTGATCATCGAGGAACCACATCAAGAGCGTTTGGTTATGCAGTATTCGGACAGGTTATCGCTGGAATGGATATTGTCGAAAAAATTGGCTTGGTTAAAACCATAGCGAAAAGTTCACTATTTAGAAATTACCCAGAAAAACAGGTTATCATAGAGTCTATCCGTAGACTTTAACTGGGGAATGTAAGCGCTTCAATCTAAGGGGCGAGTTATGTCGACGTTCCGGATCATGAGTTATCATATCAATGGGGCTCGGAGTGCTGCCGGGGAGCTTGCCCCCGAGCTTTGTGCCGCAGTAGTTCGTGCGCAACAGCCCGACTTAGTCATGTTACAACGGATTGGTTCGCCGATCGGGCTGAGTTCTGTTGAACGGTTGGCTGAGCGGGTTGGATTGGATGCTTATGGCTCAGATACAGAAGCTGGGTGCGCTTTTTTATCTCGCTACCCGTTACAGCATATTCAGGAGTTGTCGCTTGGGTTTGGTGGACAATGTGTTCAAGCTGATCTGGAGCATGAGAATGAAAGAATCCACCTTTTCAACTTAACCCTCTCCTGGGATTTTCGCCAGCGGCGTGAGCAGGTTGAGCTCCTCATGGGAGAGCAGCTGCTGAATAACCCCTCTCTTCCCTGTGCAACGATTATCTGTGGTGATTTTGGTCTGCCCTGGTGGGGGAGTGGTCAGATTCCGTTAAATGAACACCTTAAACGTGCCAACTTTCCTGTCTGGCGAGCCAACTTTCCGGGAAAGATGCCACTCTGGGGGCGTGATCGGGTTTATTTTCGGGGATCGATAAGGGCGATTGCAGGGCATGTTGTTATGACGGCATTAGCCCGAAGAGCCTCCACCCACCTGCCGTTGGTTCTTACGGTTGAGACAAGCGATACCCGTGAAGTTCTGAAGATTGAAAAAAGAACGAGAGTTTCCCAAAAACAACCCAATCCTGTTTGTGGATAAGTTTCAAATTTAGCAGAAGATGATCCAATATGAAAAAATCGGAAAAGGCACTGCAACTATTGCAAGCGCTGGAAAATATTTATCCTGAAGCTCATTGCGCCCTTCTTTATCAAAATCCATGGCAATTGCTGGTAGCAACGATTCTTTCGGCACAATGTACCGACAAGCGGGTTAATATTGTCACTGCAACATTGTTTAAACTTTTGCCCGGGCCGGAACAATTGGCGGCAGCCAGTCAAGATCAGGTAGAAGAGATCATTCGTTCAACGGGCTTTTTTCGGAATAAAGCAAAAAACTTAATCTGCTGTGCCGGACAGGTTTTAACCCGGCATCAAGGTGAGGTCCCCGCTGATCTCGAAGCCTTAGTTGCTTTAAGTGGAGTCGGTCGTAAAACCGCCAATGTCGTTCTCGGCAATGCTTACCAGATACCAGGAATGGTCGTCGATACCCATGTAAAGAGGTTGGCACGCCGATTTGGTTGGACGAAATCAGATAACCCAGAGCAGATTGAAAAAGAGTTAAGTCAGTTACTTCCAGAAACTAAATGGACCCAATCCAGCCATACTTTAATTGCCCACGGTCGTGCCTGTTGCAAGGCTCCCACTCCCCACTGTAGTTCCTGCCCTATCATCGAACTTTGTCCGCGAAAAGGGGTACAAAAAGCCCGCTAAATAATTTGACAACTCTTATTATGGTAATGTAATATTTGTCTCGACGGGATGTTATCTCCACTTATAAGGGGACGATCTACCAATAAAGCAGATAAAATCAAAAAGTGAGGGTGTTCATGTTAGAGCCGGGTAAACAGATAAGTGTTTACAAAATAAAGGAAATTTTAAGCGAGGAAGCGACGCATGTTTGTTGTCTAACCGATGATCCTTTCTTTCATAGTGCTGTTTTATTGAAAGTTTATCAGACCGACTTTTTGGTGGATCAGCAGCAGCGTGAACAGTTGGTTGCACAACTTGAAAAATTACTCCTTCTTGAGCATCCCTCCATCGCACCAGTATTTGATTCTGGTTTTGAGGGACAATATTTCTACTATACTACGAACTACAATTATGATGCGTCCTTGGTGGATCGTACCGCGGCAAGTTTGTCGAGTGAAGAGATACTGAAAATTGTCCGGGATCTTGGTGGTGCTTTAGAATATAGCGTTGACTGTGGTGTCAGACATGGCCATTTAAAATATGATGATATTTACTTTGGTGATGAGACGCAGGTGGTTATTGCCGACTTTGGTATTGATCACTGTTTTAAATGTTTTATGGAAAATCAAGAGTCTGAATGGTCGGAACAACAGGCAATAGAAGACTTGGGGCGACTTCAGTTACAGTTACTGAGACCGTCAGATATGGATAACCGCGGTCGTGAGCTTGATCATTTGTCAGGGATTGAGAATGAAAAACTGAAAAAGCTGACGGAACGTTTTTTCACTGAAAAAGAGGATCGTTATCGGTCGTTTTCAGAGTTAATTGATACGCTGGATTCAATCATCAAAGCTCCACCGGTTGAAACCCGCCCAATGGTTCAACAAAAGTCAATTCAGGTTGCTACTGATAACGGGATAACCCAGCAGCAACGAGAGCAGGTTCTACCCCATGTCAGGCAGCTGATTGCTGAAAAAAATCAATATAAAACGCTTCTTGATGAGGCCTTGCTCGGACAGAATAAGATAGAAAGTCAGTTACAGCAGACCCTCTTGGAGTTGGAACAGTTGAGCCAACCCCAACTTACAGCCCCTGTAGGTTATGCCCCTGAAAATCGTAGGAAAGTTGCAACATGGGTTTTAGGGGGATTTCTCCTCGGTGTTATTTTATCGGGGAGCTATGGATATACTCTGCAGCAGAAGAATCTTAATCCAGTCATTGCAGAACATCGAGTTGAGACGCCGCTAGCTAAAGTGGCTGTAGAACCTCCTGAGTTGAGCCGTGTCGCAGCAGTTGTTAAAGAGACAACCCTGATTAAAACACCGATGATTAGTAATGAGCCGCTGAGTGAAGAAAACATTCCTGTTCCAGGGATAAAGAAAGCGCAAGAACTTGCTTCTCAACAGATTGAGCAGCAGGAACAGATTCCAGTCATAGCAGAACAGCCGTTGCAGCAGTGGTGGCCAGCAGGGGGGGAGTTTTCTGCAGCAGTGACAGAGTCAGAGCCTGAGGTCTTTGTTGCGACATCACCTCCAGATGGTTCTGTTGTCACCAGTTTATCTGAAGCAGAACAAGAGGAAATTTTTGGTTATCTATTGAGTTGGGTAGACTCATGGTCAGAGCAAAAATCGGCTGCTTATTTTTCCCATTATAGTGAACAATACCGTCCAGAACTTGAAAAAAGCCGGGAAGAGTGGCTAACCCTCAGAACAGTACGCTTGCAGGGGCCAGATTGGATCAAAATCAAGATCCAGGATGTCACTATGTATCGGCGAGCTAACAACCAGGTTCAGGTTAAATTTCAACAAACTTATCGTTCAGATAATTACCACGACAAAATAATGAAATCTCTCAATTTTGTTATCGAAAATGGCGAATGGAAGATTTTAACAGAAAGGTCCCTTGGAGGAATTGCACTTTTAGCCGACAAGAGATAAAAAGCTTCGCAACATTTGTTGCGAAGCTTTTTTGGTTTACCCTCAAAGATATTAATACCGGCAGTTGAAGCTGTCGGTAACGATCTAATTTAAGCTTTCATTACGTTCGCGGATTGCGGACCTTTATCTCCCTGGATTACATCAAATGTAACACGATCTCCCTCAGCCAGAGACTTAAACCCTTCTGATTGGATCGCTGAAAAGTGAACAAAAACATCTGGACCATCATCTTGCTCAATAAAACCAAAACCTTTAGAATCATTAAACCATTTTACTGTACCTTCTGCCATGCTGTAACTCCTTCTACGTATTTACGAGGGTAACCGAGACACGATATTCCCGCTTCTAGCACAGGGGAAATTTAAAAACAACGTTATTTTTTAATGATAGTTGTTTTGAAATAGAATAATCCCCTAAAATCTCAACAGATTTTTACCAATTTATGTTCAAATAGCGAGGAATGTGTAGATCATTTGTAGAAAATTAATGTAAATATTAATCACAGCACTGGATAACAAAATTTATTTCTGTGTAAACTTGTAAAAAGACTTAATATAGAGGAGATAACAGATGAATAGAAATTCATTTAATAGCGCAAAGACCCTGAATGTTGCAGGGCATCAATATCAATATCATAGTCTCAAAGCTGCTGCTGCCGCAGGTTCATATGACTTGGGGCGGCTCCCTTTTACAATAAAGGTTCTTCTGGAGAACTTGCTGCGCAAGGAAGATGGCGATTCGGTCAAGCGGGCAGACATTGCCGCTGTTGCAAACTGGCAGCCACAACAGGATCAGGCTGGCGAGATTTCCTATAGCCCGGCTCGGGTTTTAATGCAGGATTTTACCGGGGTTCCGGCAATTGTCGATCTTGCTGCTATGCGTGATGCGGTTGCCAGAAATGGTGGTGATCCTGCTACAATAAATCCACAAATCCCTGTTGATCTGGTGATTGATCATTCCGTCATGGTGGATCAGTTTGGCAGTCACTCTGCTTTGGCTGCTAACGTGGAAAAAGAGATGGTGCGGAACCGTGAACGTTATGCTTTTTTGCGCTGGGGACAAAAAGTTTTTGATAACTTCCGTGTCGTGCCACCAGGAACCGGTATTTGTCACCAGGTTAATCTGGAATATCTGGCGCAAGGGGTCTGGAGTCAGGAGATTGATGGAGCAACCTGGGTTTATCCAGATACTCTGGTAGGAACCGACAGCCACACCACCATGATAAATGGCCTTGGTGTCCTCGGTTGGGGCGTTGGCGGGATTGAAGCGGAAGCGGCGATGTTGGGGCAGCCAATTTCCATGTTGATCCCAGAGGTGGTTGGTTTCCGTTTGGTTGGCAGTTTGAGTGAGGGGATTACCGCAACAGATCTGGTGTTGACTGTCACCCAGATGCTACGTGCCCATGGGGTCGTCGGTAAATTTGTCGAATTTTTTGGTGTGGGGCTTGCGCAACTTCCATTGGCTGACCGTGCAACTATTGCCAATATGGCACCGGAATACGGTGCGACCTGTGGTTTTTTCCCTATTGATCAAATCACCCTCGATTACCTGACTTTATCCGGGCGTAGCGATGAAACCGTGGCACTCGTTGAAGCTTATTGTAAAGAACAGGGGCTGTGGCGCAGCGATGAGCTTCCAGATCCCAACTATAGCGCGATTTTGGAACTTGATCTGGCAACGGTTAGACCAAGTTTAGCAGGACCAAAACGACCGCAGGATCGGGTTCTTCTCGAAGATATGGGCAGTGCGACAGATCAGGTTCTGCCCGAAATTGACCGGGATAAAGGGATACAAATTGCCAATAGTTCAGATCAACTGAATCATGGAGATGTTGTTATTGCCGCAATTACTTCCTGCACCAATACCTCAAATCCGGCGGTGATGATGGCAGCCGGGCTGGTAGCAAAAAAAGCGGTTGAAAAAGGGTTGCAACAAAAATCCTGGGTAAAAACATCGTTAGCTCCAGGCTCCAAGGTCGTGACAGATTATCTGGCTAAGGCTGGGCTGCAAGATTATCTCGATCAGCTCGGCTTCAATATTGTCGGCTACGGCTGTACAACCTGCATTGGAAACTCTGGGCCATTGAGTGGCCCAATTGCTGAAGCGATTGATGCTGGAGACTTGAGTGTCTGTTCCGTGCTCTCGGGGAACCGTAACTTCGAAGGGCGGATTCATGCCCAGACCAAGGCAAACTGGCTTGCTTCTCCACCATTGGTTGTTGCCTTTGCCCTGGCGGGAACGACACGGATTGATCTCACCAATGATCCCCTGGGTAAAGATAGTTCAGGGCTGCCTGTCTATCTAAAGGATATCTGGCCAAGCAACGCAGAAGTCTCTGAAATGGTTGCCCTGGTTAATGCGCAGATGTTCCGCAAAGAGTATGCAGAAGTATTTACTGGAGATGAAAGTTGGCGCAGCCTTCCGGTCCCGGAAGGTCTAACCAACTCCAGGGAACCTGATTCAACCAACATCCGACATCCCACCTTTTTCGACCAGTTGCAGGTCTCCAAGGGCTATCCCGGAGTTGAGAATGCACGGGTGCTTGCTTTGCTCGGTGACTCGATTACAACCGACCATATTTCCCCGGCTGGGTCGATAAAAGGGACCAGTCCGGCTGGGCAATATTTGCGAGAACATGGTGTTGCAGAGGAGGATTTCAATTCATACGGATCGCGGCGGGGCAACCATGAAGTGATGATGCGTGGCACCTTTGCCAATATCCGATTGAAAAATAAAATGGTGCCGGGAACCGAAGGTGGAGTCACAAAATATCTGCCTGCTGGTGAAGAGATGAGTATTTTTGAAGCATCGAACCGTTATCAAGCGGAGCAAACACCGCTGGTCGTGATTGCAGGTAAGGAATATGGCACCGGCTCCAGCCGTGACTGGGCAGCGAAGGGGACCCTGTTGCTTGGGGTCAAGGCGGTTCTGACTGAAAGCTATGAGCGGATCCATCGCTCCAACCTGGTTGGGATGGGGATTCTGCCACTTCAGTTTCTGGATGGAGACTCTGCTGAAAGTTTGAACCTGGATGGCAACGAAACGTTAAGTATACCGAAAATCGATGGGTTGAAGTCAAAACAGCACCTCACCTTAACCATCAACAGGAGCGATGGCAGCCAGCAAAACATTGAAGTTCTCTGCCGAGTGGATACCGATCAGGAGGTGATTTTCTTCCAGAGTGGCGGGATTCTCAACCATGTTCTGTTGGAGTTGATGGAATAAATTTAGATGGTTCTATCGCCCCTTGCGGGATCAAGTGACTAACTGTTCCAGGGTTAACTTGCTCTGCCGCAAAGGGGCTGTCCCGTAATATTATTTTCTGGTTAAATTTTAATCCTGAGGTTGAAAGAGCTTCTCTGGCGGCTATACTGCAACACAGGGGCTATCTAAATATATTTATAAATAACTGAGGAGTAACATCAATGAATATGACACAAATCAAAAAAGTGGCGAAAGAACTGGGAGTAAAATCGGGAAAGTTGCGCAAAGAGGAGTTGATACGGGCAATTCAGAAAGCTGAAGATAACCCCCAATGTTTCAACACGAATTTCTCTCAGGAATGTGGTCAAGAACAATGTCTCTGGCGCGAGGACTGTGATTGATAGCAGCAGATTTGCTGTTTAGGTGATCGAATCTATACGGGATACCACAAGCTTTTCTCCCACAACATGCCAGCAAATATTATAGCGATCAAGCAACACCCCATATTCCTGTGAATCTTCCTTGTTGTGACGATAGGCGGGACGGGGATCAAGGCTGAGAGTCTCTTTGATCATTACTTCAAGCTCTGGGCTCTCTTTTTGATACAGATTCAGTTGCTTTTTCGCAAAATGGGTAAATTCAACTTGGAGGGTTGGTCGTGGTCGCTGATCGGCAAACCCACCAGTTGCATTCGGAATGCTGTCCCCGTATGGGATGTAAGGTTTGATGTCAAGAATCGGGGTGCCATCAATGAGGTCAGCCCCCTGCACTTCTAAAGAAACGTTTCCTTTAGCACAATCGATCGAGAGTAATTCGACCGCTGACAGTCCGATCGGGTTGGGACGGAATGGTGAACGGGAGGCATAAACGCCAACGCGCTGATTTCCACCTAAACGGGGGGGGCGTACGGTTGGTTTCCAACCTTTTTGCCAGTTCTGGTGAAAGAGAAAAATTATCCAGAGATGACTGAACCCCTCCAGCCCACGAACTGCCTCCGGCGTGGCAAATTCAGGGATAAAATCTATTCTGGCACGTACAGATGGGGTTAACTGTGGTTGTCGCGGAGTGCCAAACTTTTCCTTGAACGGACTGTGGATTATTGCAATCGGAGCAAGGGGGTAATTCATTGTTGACTGGCCTTTGTTGCTTTTCTACTACTCAGCCAGACCCCGCAGAAAACCAGTCCACAGGCCAGCCATTGCGACAGATTCAGTTTATCACCAAGGATAATCATTCCCAATATAACACCAAAAACTGGAACCAGATTGACATATCCGGCCGCGCGGCTGGCAGGAATACGACTGACGCCATAATTAAAGCAACCGTAGGCACCAAAAGTGATCAGAGTTCCCAGATAAATCACTGCCAGAGCCGGGGTGGTGTCCCAGAAGATAGGCCACTCGACACCGGGGAGGAACAGAAGGGGAAAAAAGAACAGGCTTCCGATAAATGCTTGAAAGGCAGTTAAAAACAGCGGTGGGTAATTATTGGTCAGATGTTTCAGTGACACTGTATAGCCTGCAGCAAAGACCATTGCCATAAATTCAAAAAAATTTCCAAGTAAAGGGTTTGGTGCATTTACGCTGGTTTCACTGGCCAGGCTTAACAAGCAGGCGCCAATTATTGCTAGACTGAAACCCACCAGTGTTTGCTTATTGATGCTCTCTCTCAGCCAACTCCAGGCCAGAATTGCTACCAGCAACGGGAGCATAGCAGTAATCATCCCCGCTTGTGATGCACTGGTGAGTTCGAGGGCTTTGGCCTCAAATGTAAAATACAGGCAGGGCTCGCAGATTCCCATAATCAAGAGGTATTTTACATCCTGACGGCGCCAGTTTATTTTCCGAAAAGAAGGGATAAAGGGGACAAAACAAAGGCTGGCAATAAACATCCGACCAAAAATAACTTGCATCGGGTGATAACCTTGAAATGCAAGCTTCAGAGCAACAAAAGAACTGGCCCAGAGGAGCATGGCTGTAATCAAGCTGATAGAAGGTAATAAGTGATAAGTATTTTTAGTCAAGAAAAACTCCGTAAGATAAAATAACGGAGCTGAAGATAAGCTGATGAGTGTTCAGATACCAGAAAAATCGTTTTTTTAGCGGCCAATTGCAAAGATCGCCATATTGGCAGAAAGGGAGAACAAATTTTGTCTAAAAGGGGTCTATCAAACACAGACCCCTTTTAGAGAGCAGCAATAAGCTCAATGACCATCCCTGTCTACCCAGTTGGCTTTATCTTGGGCATCAAACACGTGTCCACACCCAGGACATTTAACCATGTGTGGTGTTGCACATGCAGACAGTGCAAAAGCCATAACCAGCAGGACTCCCCAAATCTTAAGTTTCTTCATTGTTTTGCTCCTTTTTGTGAGGGTTTTTACATTGAGTTGAAATTTAAAAATCAACTCACAACAGGCTTATTTGACTGGCCCGGTAAAGATCCAGTCATTGTTAATCACTGCCGCATGGCAGTTGATGCAGCCGGAAACTTTACCTTCCTTTTCAATCTGTCCGTCTGCAGTGTATTTTGCCCAGAACCAGTCCCCTGCTTCGGCATCATAGCCTTTGACCCGATACATCACAGTCACTGCAGCAAGGGTTTTGTCTGGCCGATAATTTTCTTTGATGATGAAAGAATTATCAGGCAAAAGACCTGATCTGTTTTGAATTGCTTCCAGTGCCTCGGGAGAAACATAAGTTGTTAAAAATGCCCCGTGTGGATGAGCTCCTTTGTAGAGCTTTCCTTTGCCGGGGAATAAAGCCCAGCTCTGATAAGGATTGGCTTTGGTGATGTAGTCGTAGACCTCTTTACCATCTGCCGCTGGAGGATCCATTCCTCCTGCCAGGGATAATCCGATGCTACCTGTAAGGGTGATACAGATTACGCTGGCAATAACTGCAAGCCATTTTGTTCTCATGTTTGCCTCCCCTTTGTTTGGTTTGCTCCAAAACAAATACCCAAATGTGGATAGTAAATCTATTCTATTTAAAGCCTAGCAAAAAACTAAAGTATGTCAACTTTTGCTCAGCTTGGAATTTATACTAAAGAAGTAAAGGGAGAATGAATGTAAGCTGGGAGACATTTCTTGATTTTTTCTGGAAATTTATTTGGGGGTGTAGTTTTTACTGTTTAGATTAGAGATATTCAGGAACTTAAACGGGTTAGATGGTAAATGAAGGTTAGGGTTGTTGCCGGAGGATTTCGGGTTTTGGAAGTAACAGTGACCGGTAGGAGGTTTCTACCAGCCCGGCACGTTTCAGAAGGCCAAGTTCCTCAGCAACCGATTCACGAGTTGCTCCGACAAGAAATGCAATGTCCTTCTGGGTGATTGAGAGCCTCACCTGTCCGTTACCTTCGGTAGATCCATGCTTGTCTGCAAGGCGCAGAAGCGTTCCACGCAATCTCTGGGCAACCGACTTAAAGGCCAGATCCTGCAGACGAGTTTCCATTTCTCGCAAACGAAAACCGATCAGCTTCATGACCTTAAAGGTCACCTCCTGATGTTGGATAAGAAACTTTTGAAATTTATCACGGGGGAAAATGCAGACGAGACAGTCTTCAGTGGCCTCAGCAAAATGGGATCGCTGTTGCTCGTCAGTTATTGCCAGCTCACCAAAAATTTCTCCGGGGGCAAGGACATCAAGAGTTATTTCATCTCCATCCGCAGTCACCCTCCCCAACCGGACTTTACCCTTTTTGATAAGATAGATTTTATCGCTTCGTTCGTCGGACAAATAGAATTGGTGCTTGCGAGGGCAGTCCACCATGTCGCTGATATCTGCAAGAAACTCCAGCTCACTCTCATCCAGATTGGAAAATACGCCACCAGCTTTTTTGATATACCAGATTTTTTGTTCCATTTGACCCTCTCTGATTTTGATTTTCACAGCTAATAGTATCAATATTCTTTGGAACAGCAAGGGAAAAATATTTGAGTTTGGCAAAGAGCAGGTTCCAGAAGACGCCCGGAACTATGGTCTAGTGGCAATTTTTTTAGGTTAATGGATTCGTCCATCTCTATATATAACAAAAATAGTCAATAATCTTCAGCTCAATGTAGAATATTCTACAAACAGATGCTCATATTTTGAATATATAACTTAACTACCTGTTTTCAATGAGTTATAAAAGTTGGCACAGCGATTGTAATATAGATAACAAGAGTTAAGAACAAACGAATAGAGAGAGCGCTAATGGCATATAAATTTAATCCAAAGCTATTTATACCCGGTAAACAGAAGCATATTGATCTAAGTGCGAAGCTGCTGAAATCGGTGCTGGTTTTGGGAGCAGTTATCGAAGCCCGGGACGCTTATACCGGTGGGCATACCTGGCGGGTAGGGCAATATAGCCGGTTGCTGGCCGAGCAGGCGGGGTTGGCTCCTTCTGAGATTTTCTTAGCCAGCCTTGGCGGTTTCGTTCATGACATCGGCAAGATTGGGATCCCCGACCGGATTCTGGCTAAGCCGGAGCGACTTACTAACGACGAGTTTGCCCTGATCAAGACCCATCCTCTGGTTGGGGCTACCCTACTTGCAGATCATCCGCTGGGTCCTTTGGTTTTGGACGCCATTACTCACCATCACGAGCGATTCGATGGCCAAGGGTATCCGGGGAAGTTAACCGAGGAAAGGCTTTCCATTTATCCGCGCATCATCGCTGTGGCGGACACCTTTGATGCCATGACCAGCATCCGTTCTTACTCGAAGGGAATGCCAAAAGAAGAAGCTCTGGCGCAATTATCCGCTGCAAGCGGTCACCATCTTGATGGAACTCTGGTCAGTGACTTTCTGGCTTTGGCCGCGAAGGGAAGTCTTGATTGTATTCTAGGTCACAGTGATGAATCGCGCCCTCTGGTTAACTGCCCTATGGATGGACCGATCCTTGCCCTGCCCCGCAACAAAAAAGATGGTGATGTTGTCCATTGTCATGCGTGCAAGGGACTGTATCGACTCCATATTGTGACGGGTTCTTTTGAGCTTGAACCTCTGATGCAGAAACGCTTTGACCTGCAACCTGAGGCTGATTTAGAACAGATTGATGAACTCGCTCGCAGAGCACCACGGCGGGTGAAAGTTGCAAGTTCAGAATCATATAGCGTAAGGTCATATATTGGCTAACTGTTATTGAAGGGGGAACAATATGCATGTTGCTTCCAAAAATTTATTCATCACGATCCTTCTGTTGATCGTTAGCACCAGCGTTTACGCTGCGCCGAAAGCTGAACTCTGGCCGCGCTGGCAGGGAAATGATCCGCAGAGCAGTACCCGGATCGACCATACGGTTTGGGCTCAATTTCTGGATAAATACTTATCCGTCGGTAAGTCCGGAACCGCAAACCTGATTCGCTATGCTGAGGTAATTTCTGCGGATAATGACTCCCTCGCTCAATACCTTGCCAAACTGAGCGCCGTTCCGATGTCAAAACTCAACCGCGCCGAACAAAAAGCTGTCTGGATCAATCTCTACAACGCCCTGACCGTCCAGACCATTCTCAAGCATTATCCGGTCAAGAGTATCAGGGAGATCAGCTCTGGTTGGTTCAGCGGTGGCCCCTGGGATTTGAAACTGGTCAAGGTGGAAGGATTCGAACTGTCTCTCAACGATATCGAGCATCGTATTCTGCGACCGATATGGCAGGACAACCGTGTCCACTATGCCGTGAACTGTGCCAGTCTGGGCTGTCCGAATCTACAGCCGGAACCCTTCACCGCCGAAAACAGCGACCGCCTCCTCGCAGAAGCTGCCCGCGATTTTATTAATAGTCCACGCGGAGTTGATATTAGCGACAAGCGTCTGCTTCTTTCGAGTATCTACGAATGGTTTCAGATCGATTTTGGTGCTTCTGAAACGGCCCTGCGAGATCATCTTGAACGGTTTGCTGCGGCCGATTTAGCTGGCAAGCTGAAAAATTATCGAGGGACAATTTCCTACCAGTATAACTGGGACTTAAACAAAGAATAGATTGTTAGTTCAACTCTTGCTCTGGAGTTTTTACCCATGGATTACTACCTCCCGGTTTTCGCCGGTGTCATCGCCCTGGCCTCGGTCATCCTCGCACCTAAGGCTGAAAATGCAGGTGCTTTTTTTCAAGGGCTCACCGCGACAGGCCAGCAGCCCAGTTTAATCACCCTCACCTTTTCCCAAGTGACCACCTGGATCTTTGCCCGTTCGCTGATGAACGCCGCGATCCTCGGCTTCTATTATGGGATTTGGGGCACTCTGGCCTACGCTTTTTACTATTTTTCCTTTTTGACCGGGGGACGGATCGTTGATAGCTTGCGTTTTGAGCACGGCTGCAGCAGCGTACAGGATTTCCTGAGAAATCGGTTCGGTCACTGGGGGACCGGCTGCTACAATTTTGTCATCGGCATTCGACTGATTAGTGAAGTCTTCGCTAACCTGCTGGTCATCGGCATCCTCTTCGGCGTTGCCGGCAGCACCGCTTACACCTGGACGATTCTCGCCTTCTCAGCCATCACCCTCTTCTATTCAATGCTCGGTGGTCTGCGCGCCTCGTTGCGCACCGATGTGTTTCAAATGGTGATCTTTCTCGGCACCCTGGTGCTGCTGATTGCGCTGGTCGTCTTCAATCAAAACATCTCTTTAAGCGATCTCGCCTTTAAGCCTTTTGTCTTTGATCAGCCCGGGCCGATTTTGATGCTGGTGGCACTGTTACAGATCTGGAGTTACCCGATGCACGACCCGGTGATGATGGATCGCGGTTTTCTCGCTGACCGCGAGACGACGCGCAAGAGTTTTCAACACGCCGCTTGGATCAGCATCATCTGCATTGTCGCCTTCGGTTGCCTTGGCGTATTGGCTGGTGCGCATGCGGTCAAGGAGGCGAGCATGAACGAGACCCTGATGCTCCTGCTGGGACCGGTACCGATGATGCTCTTCAACGCCGCGCTGGTGATTTCGGCCATGTCGACCCTCGACAGTACCCTGTCGAGCTCCGCCAAGCTGCTGGCAGTTGATATGGGGGTGATGAAGATGAGTCTACGCAACGGCCGTGCGGTGATGGCGGCGTTCATGTTGATAGGGCTCATGCTGGTCTTCTGGGGAAACAAGGATCTGTTCAGCGCGGTAGCTGTCAGCGGCACCGCCTCGCTCTATCTTGCGCCGGTGATCTTCTTCTCCCTCTGGGGTAAGCGCGACAATATTCCGCTCTGGAGTTACCTGTTCAGTTTCGTTCTGGCGATTGCCGCAGCTACACTCTATTTTACAGAATCAAGCGGTTACAGTCACTTGCTCGGCGACGCGCACAAGTACACCAAGTTGCTCTACCTGACAATTGGCGTACTCGGTTTCGGCTGTCTTGGTTTCTGGCTCGGCGGCAAAACCACACCTCCGACGGAACAAAAGGATCAGATCGCATGAGTGGATCGATCCAAACCTTGGATCTTGGACGGTTGAGTGGTTCGGTGCTGGTTTTCGGTGGCCCCTACAGCAATCTGACCGCCACCCAGGCGATACGTCAGCGGGCTGAAGAGCTGGAGATTCCGGCAGCGCAAGTCATCTGTACGGGTGATGTGATCGCCTACTGTGCTGAACCGCAGGAAACTCTGCAACTGATTCGCAACTGGGGAATTTCTGTGGTACAGGGTAATTGCGAAGAGTCGTTGGGCGCAGATGCCCCCGACTGCGGCTGCGGTTTTGCAGAGGGGACAACCTGCTCACTGCTTTCGGTGGAATGGTACCAATACGCCACCCGTAAGATCTCGACCGACGACCGAGCCTGGATGCAGACTCTGCCAAGGTGCATAAACTTCGAACTGGCTGGTCGTCGCCTTAAAGTCGTACACGGCGGTGTTCGGCAGATCAACCGTTTTATCTTTCCCTCAACCCCGGAAGCGGTGAAGCGCGAGGAATTGGATCTGGCCGACAGCGACATCTTGATCGGTGGGCACAGCGGTATCCCCTGGGGGGAGAAAATTGATCAGCGAGCCTGGCTCAACTCCGGTGTCATCGGCCTCCCCGCCAATGATGGCACCCCGGATGGCTGGTATCTGTTGCTCACCCCGGAGGGGAATGACATCCGTTGCAACTGGCAGCGGTTAAGCTATGCAGCCGTTCAAGCTGGCCACAACATGTGTGAGGCCGGGTTACAGTCGGGTTATGCCGAAACCCTGGTGAACGGACTCTGGCCCAGTATGGATGTATTACCCGATTCCGAGAAGGTTCGACGTGGAAAAACCATTGAAATGGAAGATTTAGTTTACTCAGGACGGAGTTCCCGACCCAATGGCCAGAACATCTAGACACCCTCTAAAAATCGCCTTCGGCGGTCTCTGGCTCGGCCTGTTTTTGCTGGCCCTAGTGCTCTGGTGGCGTTCGGGCATTGCCTTGACGGCAATCCCGGCTTTGCTTGAACGCTGGTTGTCTGAGGTCGGGTTGTTCAGAGCCGCGCTGATTTATGTTGTCATCTATGCCGTGCGGCCATTGATTCTTTGTCCCGCAACTCTGTTGACTGTAGCATCAGGCCTGATCTTCGGCCCCTGGTTAGGAACCCTCTTTACCATTATTGGTGAAAACGCCAGCGCCAACGTTGGGTTTGCTCTGGTTCGTTGGTTTGGTCGAGAAACCGTGGAAGCACATTCAACAGAGTGGCTTAGCCGTTGGGATCAAAAGCTGAAACAGAATGGCATCGCTGCAGTCATGACCATGCGTCTACTTATGTTGCCTTTTGATGCTGTTAACTTTGGCTGCGGACTGACCGCTATTCGTCATCGCGACTATGCGATCGGTACCTTTATCGGTATCCTCCCCTCGCTGATCGGTTTCGTCCTGCTCGGTGGCGTCGCAGCCTCGGGAGTGCAAAACCGCACCTTGGTGTTGAGTTTGTCTGCACTTTTTATGATGCTTGGTTTCGGTATTGCCCATTACCTCAAGCGTCGGGAAGTTGCATTAAATGATATTGAAAGAAGAAGTCTATGAATCCCTTGACTGTCCGCAACGTTATTTTTAAAACTGATGAGCTGTTTGAGCTGCAGCTCGAGCGTGAGGGTGTCCAATTTGAACCTGGTGCCTGTGTAGCGCTATTTAGCGACAGCACTGAATCGCGTCCCTACAGCATTGCCGCTGGAACCGGGGAGGATATTCTGCGTTTCCTGATCCGGCGGGTTCCAAACGGCATCGTCAGCAATTGGCTGGCACAGCGCAAGCCGGGGGATAAGGTATCGGCCAGCGCCCCTTTCGGCTGGTTCCGGCCCGGTCGCGCCGTCGCCGGAGCACGCAGCGTTTTTATTGCCACGGGAACCGGCATCGCTCCCTTTTTGAGCTACCTGCGCAGCAACCCTCAGCGTCTGCCAGAACTTTGCCTCTATGGAGTTCGTCGCCAGGCGGAAGCTTTCAACCTTGAGGAACTACAGCATATCGACAATTTTCGTCTGGCTCTGTCCCAGGAAGAAGTCAACGGCCACTTTCATGGGCGTATCACCGGACTGCTGGAACAGATCCCTTTTGCAGATGACATCCACTATTATCTTTGCGGACTCGATACCATGATTGACGAAACCAGCATTTGGCTGGAAAATCATGGTGTCGCCTACACGCAAATTCACCGGGAGATCTTTTTTTATGAAGATGGACAGCTCTAACCAATGGCATTGTACCAGTCAGAATGAACCACGCGGTTATATCCAGCCGCAAAGTCTTGATGAACTCTGGTTTCATGCTGGAACCAACTGCAACCTGCGTTGCCCTTTTTGTCTCGAAGGGTCTAAGCCGGGGGACAACCGTATCGAATTTCTGACTCTGTCTGACGCCCGACGCTTTATTGATGAAGCACTGGAGCTAGGAGTCAAAAAGTTCTCTTTCACGGGCGGTGAACCCTTTGTCAATCCAGAGTTCATTCAGATTCTTGACTACGCCTTAGAGTTCCGTCCTTGTTTGGTTCTGACTAACGCCACCGAGCCGCTGATGAATCAAATCGGCGATGTTCTCCCATTGCGAAACAAGCCGAACTCTTTAAGTTTTCGAGTCAGCCTCGATCACCCGGATCCGGTCAAACATGACGAATCGCGCGGTCGGGGGAACTTTAGAAAAGCCCTCGCTACATTGGGACGCCTCCATCAGGAGGGCTTCGGCGTATCGATCGCGCGGTTGATGCTGCCTGGTGAAGATATTGCCGCCGTGGATCGCGCGTATAGCCCCTATTTTGAATCCGCCGGAGTGCCGCTCGACCTGCCGATCATCAAATTCCCCGATTTTCATCTGCCTGGCTCGCTCCCCCAGGTTGCGGAGATCACCGAGACCTGCATGACCCGCTATTTAAGTGCCGAACAGCGGGATAAATTCATGTGCAACTTCAGCAAGATGATTGTCAGGAAAAATGGTCAATGCGGAGTCTACGCCTGTACTCTGGTCGATGATGTTGAAAACTACGATCTCGGCAAAACCCTGCACGAAGCGATGGAACAGCGCGTTATGTTGGGGCACCATCGTTGTTACTCCTGTTTTGCCGGTGGTGCCAGTTGTTCTGAGGGGTGAGCTGGAGACCTTGAGAAAGGTTCTGCAACTGAAGACAAAAACTCACATTAATTCATAGAAAGGACACCATCATGGCAAGAATTTCAATGGTTGATCCAACCTCGGTTGATAGTCA
>JASJGT010000355.1:0-5747 GCA_033791405.1 Desulfuromusa sp. | reverse complement strand
CTCTGGTTTTTTAAGAGGTAAAACAGCTTTGAAATATCTGGTTAGCGCTATTTTATGCGTGTGCTTGATCTGCCCTATCCAATCTTGGGCTGCTGATCTGGTTGCCACTGGAATGGTTGTGGCTGAAACCCCTGTATTCCCTGGGCTCAGTGAGTTAGGCTCGCGCTCTACGACACTGACAGATTTCGTTGCCAAGTCTGAAGAACGACTGCAACAACTAGCTGATTTGTCCAAGCAGAATGAAGCATTGGCTGAGGCTTCTGAGCAGTTTATAAAAGTAACAGAGGAGATCAAATCGCTTGGTTCCCCGGATGAGTGGTATGTCGATCGCTTGACCCACTATATCAATCAGTTTTCTCAAGGGCGGCAGGCTCTTGATGGTATGCAGCAGAAGTTGGCTGTCCGTCAGCAGGAAGTTGAAGAAATCCGAGAACAGGCACGAAAAGATAAGGAGTTTTGGAGTGCCTGGGGGGCTGAACTAAAAAAACAGGACGTCAAAATTCCTCAACAAACCTTGGCTCAAGTTAAAAAATCATTGAGGCAACTTGATGATTCATTGAAAAAAACGACAGCTCCGTTACTGCAGTTGCAGGAAAAAATTGGCACATTTTATCGTGAGGTGAGTGCCGCAGGTGATGTCCTGAGCCAATCACTTGAAAAACTACGTAAAGCGACTTTTCGCAAGAATGCCTATTCCTTTTTTTCCGCAGATTTCTATCGTCAGTTTACCGTTGATCTTCGTGTCCAGGCCAAAGAGGGCTTGTTGGCTGCGCTCAAATTTAATAAGTCCTACCTGAAGGACAATGGTTGGCTTTTGGGTTTGATGGCTGCCGTATTTCTGGTGGTAGCAGGTCTTCTTCGCCATTATCAGAGCAAACTTCAAAAAACCGATGAATGGCGTTTTGTCCTCAGCCATCCGTGGGCAACAGCATGCTTTTTTTCGGTCATCGGTTTTTGGTTCTGGTTTCCTGCGCCGCCGTCATTATTCCGGTTTATATTTATTGCCTTGTCCGCAATTTCAGCGACGGCTCTGGCCATATCTCTTTTAGAAAATCGGCGCCAGATCTGGGTTTTATCTCTGGCTGCAGCGGTAATCATTCTGACATATACTTTTCGATTGATCGCTCTTCCGCAGCCATTGTTCAGGCTTTATATCGCTCTTCTGGCAGTCATATTTATCCCGCTGTTGATCCAGCAGGTATTGCTCTCCAAAAAACTGCGGAAAAATAGAGAGGGACGTTTTTTCAGGGCCTTGATGCGCTTGACTGTCGTTGTTCTGGCAGTCAGTTTAGTCGGGCAGGTCGCCGGGTACATGAACTTTTCAGCCTGGCTGATTCAGGCCTCATTTGAGACCGGAATGGTTCTTCTGTTTGCAAAAATGGCTGTCATGTTGATGAGCGGTGGAATTGACCTGGGTAATGGCTTATTGGTTCAGTCTGGACAGCCATTTTTTATGGAATTTGGAACCGAATTGGCGGTGCGCCTGAAAAGGTTGTTGCGTTTTCTGATTTATAGTTTTTCAATTTTTTACCTGCTTCCCGTATGGCGACTTTTCGCAAACATGAACGAAAGTTGGAATTATTTTAGTCAACTAGCGGTTGAGTTTGGCACTTTCAGTCTTTCAATGCAGATGCTGGTGTCGGCCATTATCGCCTTTTATTTGTCTCTACAGGTGTCCTGGGTTTTGCAGGGGGTGAGCGATGCACAGGTTCTTACCCGTCATTCGGTGGATCATGGGGTTCGCGATGCGGTTAAAAAACTTATTCATTACGCGGTAGTTCTGATCGGTTTTTTGATCGCGTTAAGTCTGCTTGGATTGAATTTACAGCATTTTGTTGTCGTCCTTGGTGCTTTTGGAATTGGTATCGGCTTTGGGCTGCAGGATATTGTCAATAATTTTTTGTCTGGTCTGATTCTGTTGTTTGAGCGTCCCATTAAAGTGGGGGACGCAGTTCTGATCGATGGCGAATACGGTACTGTTATCCGCATTGGTATGAGATCAACAGTCGTCAAAAATCTGGACGAAGCCGAATTGATCGTGCCAAATTCTCAGATGATTTCACAAAAAGTCACTAATTGGACTCTGACCAATCGACGAGTTCGAGTCGTTATCCCGGTTGGGGTTGCCTACGGAAGTGATCTAGAAGAAGTTCTGGCGATCCTGACCGAAGTGAGTGAGCAGCATTCGTTGGTTTTGAAAAAGCCGAAACCCTCCCCCTTATTCGTTCAGTTTGGTGGGAGTTCCCTCGATTTCGAATTACGTGTGTGGATCAGTAATGTCGATAATCGCCTGGAAATTAAAAATGATCTTTTGCTTGCCATCGATCGCCGATTTCGGGAAGAGGGGATTGAGATACCGTTTCCACAACAGGATCTGCATCTGCGTTCGGTTGTTCCAGGAATCTTTCCCACGCATGAGGCAGAGTGATAGAAAAATAAGTCATTTTTGTTTTATTTTCTGGTTTGTTGTTGTTCTTTCAAACATTGAACCGGCGGCTTTTTGATACTCGTCCCTTGCTTGACATGAAGTTGAAACTGTTGCTAAATTGCCACGTTTGGTCGGAATAAAATTAATCAGCTTAACCGTTTTACTGTAAAATAAAGATGTCTTCAGGGGGTGAATATCCCCTTGGCAGGCTGGAGATAACCAAATGCTTCTTTCAAACTCGCCCCCGGAAACTGATTTACCAAAAGGTGTGCGCGATTTTCTGCCACTTAAAGCAGCAAAAGTGGAATACCTGCAGCAACAATTGCAACAGGTCTATGCCGCTTGGGGGTTCCGTCCGGTGATAACACCGCAACTGGAATATCTCGATGTTTTAGAGCGGGGGTTTGGTGATGGGTTGCGCGAGCGAACTTTTCGTTTTGACGATCGACAGAGTGGTCGCTTACTGGCATTTCCTCCCGATATGACGCCCCAGATTGCTCGGATTGCAGCAACCCGCATGAGCGAACGACCGTTGCCGTTGAGGCTTTGTTACAGTGGCAGAGTTTTGCGCCATACCGAGCAGCAAGCGGGTAAAGATCGAGATATTTTTCAATCCGGGGTTGAATTGATCGGTTTAGACAGCCCTGAAGCAGATGCTGAAATGATTGCTATGGCAGTCGAATCCCTGGCTGCGGTTGGTGCACAAGAGTTCACTATTGATATTGGTCAGGTTGAGTTCTTTCGTGGGGTTATGGATGGTTTGCCGTTGGATATCCGCCTGGCTGAACAGGTTGCCGATGCAATTTTACGCAAGGACAGTTCTGAACTGAAAGAACTACTGGAGCAGAGTGAACTGGAAGATAATACCTGTGAGGAGATTCTTGCCCTGCCCCGACTTTATGGTGGGCGGGAAGTCTTACAACGAGCCGAAAAGTCGGTGAGTAATGAACGTTCCAGAAAAGCACTGGACAGTTTGGCTCAGGTGTTGGATGTACTGGATGTGTATGGGGTTCTGGATCATGTGACTATCGATCTCGGTGAACTCCGTGGTCTAAATTATCATACTGGGATTACCTTTCAGGGTTTTCTTTCCGGAGTCGGTCAAACTGTCTGTAGTGGTGGTCGCTATAATAATTTGACTGAAAAGTATGGATTTACCGCTCCATCAACTGGATTCACTTTCAGTTTGTTACATCTGTTGTTTGCCTTGGATAAAGTATTGGATGAGCGGGTGGTTCCAAGTTGTGATCTGCTGATTTTTTCAACCGGTGAGAATTTGCGGGCAGCCCAGACGCTGGCGTGTCAATTACGCAAATGTGGATATTCGGTAGCACGGGATATTCTTGATCGCACTCAAGCGGATGCACTTGGTTATGCCCGACAGATGAACTATCGTTTTATGGCTGTTGTTTCCGGAGAAGATCGGGATGTTGAAATGATTTCTCTGTCGAACGGGGAGCAAAAGCAGGTTTCCTGGCAGCAGTTGAACCAGAATGATTTTAAGTTACAGTAATTATTTAACCGCCGGTAACATCAGGTTGCTGGCATAACAGGAGCATAATAGGTATATGGCCAACGTAATTATTGTCGGTGCCCAGTGGGGCGATGAAGGCAAAGGGAAGATTGTCGATATTTATACTGAGTACGCTCAGGAGGTGGTCCGTTTTCAGGGGGGGAACAATGCTGGCCATACTCTGGTTGTCGGTGATGAGAAGACGGTTCTTCATTTGATTCCTTCCGGGATTCTACATGAGGGAAAGCGCTGTATTATTGGTAACGGAGTTGTGCTTGACCCTAAGGTCTTTTTGGAAGAAATCGATGGTTTAAGGAAAAAGGGCTATTTGAAGGACGATAACCAATTGATGGTTGATGGTGCTGTCCATCTGATCATGCCTTATCATAAGAAGATTGATATCGCCCGGGAGCAGAAAGCAGGAGCCAAGAAGATTGGTACAACTGGCCGGGGAATCGGTCCCACTTATGAGGATAAGGTTGGTCGCCGTGGTATCCGCTTTGCCGATTTACTTAAGCCAGAGACCTTCAAGCGTAAGCTGCATGAGGTTTTGCCGGAGAAGAACTTTTATCTCGAACAATTCCTCGGTGAGCAACCGCTATCTGAAGAGGCGATTATCGAAGAGTATTTAGGTTATGCTGAACGTTTACGCTGCTATCTTGGCCGTGCCTCAACCACTCTGGATCAGTCGATAAAAGCGGGGCACAATGTTTTGTTTGAAGGCGCCCAGGGAAGTTTGCTAGATGTCGATCATGGAACTTATCCATTTGTCACCTCCTCTTCCACGATTGCCGCCGGAGCCTGTATCGGAGCCGGTCTCGGTCCACATTTGATCGACGAAGTGGTGGGTATCTCCAAAGCCTATGTAACCCGCGTTGGTGAAGGGCCGTTCCCGACTGAGTTAAATGATGAGATGGGAGATCATCTGCGTGCTGCCGGAAGTGAATTTGGTGCAACCACCGGTCGTCCCCGGCGTTGTGGTTGGCTTGATATCGTTGCTCTACGTGAAGCGGTTCGTACTAATGGTTTAACTGGCATCGCTTTGACTAAAATGGATGTCCTGAGTGACCTGGAGACGATCAAGGTTTGCACTGCTTATCGGTACAGAGACGAATTGCTGGAAGAATTCCCACAGGACTATGATGTTCTGAAAGAGTGTACACCGGTTTATGAGGAGATTGCCGGCTGGCAGAAAGATATTTGTGCTCTTGAAAGCTATGCCGAACTTCCTCAGCAAGTTCAGGATTATGTCGACAAAATTGAGGCTTGGACCGGTTGCCCAGTCGTGCTTGTATCGGTTGGTCCACGCCGGAATGAGACTCTTTTTCGCACCAATCCGTTTACCGAGGAAGGCTGAAAAAAGGGTTGACGCCCCTGAATGATTCACGTATAAAGTCCTCTTGTTGTTTGGGCCGGTAGCTCAGTTGGTAGAGCATCTGACTTTTAATCAGATGGTCGTGGGTTCGATCCCCCCCCGGCTCACCATTTAACATGTAACATCCTGCGGATTCAATTTCCGCAGGGACTTAGAAGTTTTAAGTCCCTATCGTCTAGCCTGGCCCAGGACACCGCCCTTTCACGGCGGCGACGGGGGTTCGAATCCCCCTGGGGACGCCACATTGGAAAAATCCTCTTTCGAGAAATCGGGAGAGGATTTTTTTTGTTTAGGTTGGCTCTAGGTTGGGCAATGGAAACGTTTTGCTCCCTATCTACCCGTTTGATTCAAGGCTCCAATCATATCTCCGACCGCTAGATCGTTGATCCGGCCAAAATGGTTAAGACGTATTTTGCCCTGTTGATCAATAA
>JASJGT010000354.1:0-4119 GCA_033791405.1 Desulfuromusa sp. | reverse complement strand
CGGGGTTAATCTTCCTTCGCTGAAAAGGGCTATTTCGGCGGGGGCACCGGTTCCGGCTGTGGTGTTGGAACGGTTTGTTAAAATGCTCAATCCCGGGGTTCAGGTTTTCACCCCTTATGGCGCGACCGAGTCGTTACCGGTTTGTTCCATTGGGAGTGAGACAATCCTTCAGGAAACCCGCTTTGCCACTGATCAAGGGAAGGGAGTCTGCATCGGCTTTCCCGTTCCAAGTATTCAACTTGAAATTATTCAGATCAATGATCAGGGAATTTCCTCTTGGCGAGATGATTTAACGGTGACTGATGGGGAAATCGGTGAAATTGTGGTCAAAGGTCCGCAGGTGACCCATAGTTATTTTAACCGTACTGAATCAACCCGGTTAGCAAAAATTATGGTTTCTGCTGGGGGATTTTTTCACCGGATGGGTGATCTCGGCTATCGAGATGAACAAGGTCGGATCTGGTTTTGTGGACGAAAGGCGCATCGGGTCGTCACTCCGCTAGAAACTCTGTTTACCATTCCCTGTGAAGCAATTTTCAATACCCATGATAAAGTTTTTCGTACGGCGTTGGTTGGTATCGGTAAGGTCGATGAGAAACAGCCTGTTGTCTGTGTTGAGTTGGAATATCGGCTTAATCAAGAGGAACAGAACAGTTTGATTGCAGAACTGAAGAACATCGCTAAGTCTCATGAAATGACAAAAAATATTGATCAATTTTTGATTCACCCCGGCTTTCCTGTTGATATTCGTCACAATGCAAAAATTTTCAGGGAGAAGCTGGCTGTATGGGCACAGGAGCAATTGCGATGAAAGTTCTTGTTACTGGTGGTGGTGGCTTTCTTGGTAAGGCGATTGTCAAATTACTGCTTGAGCAGGGGGATGATGTCTGCTCTTTTTCACGCAATATTTATCCCCAATTAACGGCACTTGGAGTTGACCAGTTTGTCGGCGATTTGACCGATCTCTCTGCTATCATTAAAGCTGTCGACGGTTGTGAGCTGATTTATCATGTCGCCGCCAAGGCTGGGATTTGGGGGAGTTATGATGAATTTTATCAGCCGAATGTGATCGGGACTAAAAATATTATTCAGGCTTGCAGGAAGTGTAATATTACTCGTTTGGTATATACCAGCTCTCCCAGCGTGGTCTTTGATGGTTCCGACATGGAAGGGATCGATGAATCGGCTCCTTATCCCGATCATTATCTTTCCTGGTATCCGCAGACCAAGGCTGAAGCTGAACAGTGTGTTCTCGCCGCTAACGATGACTCACTGGCAACCGTGGCACTGCGACCCCATCTGATCTGGGGCCCGGAGGATAACCATCTGGTGCCACGGATTCTTGAACGGGGCAGGACTGGAGCACTGCGTCGAATCGGAGATAACCCCTGCCTGGTCGATACGGTTTATATTGATAATGCTGCTATGGCTCATGTGCAAGCTGCTGAAAAACTTGCGGTTGGTTCAGGGGTTGCCGGTAAGGCTTATTTTATTTCCAATGATGAACCCTTACCTTTGTGGGAAATTGTCAACCGGATTCTTGCCGCAGGTGGGCTTCCTGCTGTGACTAAAACAATTTCTCCATCCATTGCGTATACTGCTGGCAGGGTATTGGAAACCTTTTACCGCATTTTCAAACTACCGGGTGAGCCACGTATGACCCGTTTTGTTGCAAAGGAGATGTCAACAGCGCACTGGTTTGATCTTACTGCGGCAAAGAACGATTTTGGTTACCAGCCAAAGGTATCCATTGATGATGGGCTCAAGCAACTACAGCTTTGGTTAGAGCAAGGGCGTTGATGTGAAACCTGAAATAACCCTTTGGCGGACTCCGCCACAGGAATTAAATAACCACGTGGGAGAAGTGCAGCTGTGGCGGTTTCACCTGGATTGTTTGGAGCATGAAATAAATAGCTTAAAAAATCTTCTCTCCACGGATGAAACAATCAGAGCGGACCGTTTACTTGATCTGCAGAAAAAACAACAATTTATTGTTGCAAGGGGTCGATTAAGGCAAATACTAGGGCGCTATCAAAGAACGGCTCCGGATAAAATCAAGTTTCAATACAATAAATACGGTAAGCCCTCTCTTCCTGAATCACATTGTTCTACACTATCGTTTAACCTCTCTCATTCCGAAAATTTGGCGGTTCTGGCAATAACAAAAGAAGCTGATATTGGTGTTGATATAGAAAAACTTGATCCTGATATGGTATTTTCTCAAATAGTCGATCGGTATTTTGATGAGGCTGAAAAATTGCAATTAGCCCAATATTCAAACGAAAGACAAGGTCGAGGTTTTTATCGAATCTGGACAAAAAAAGAAGCTATTCTGAAATTAGAAGGGGTGGGATTTCAGAAAACATCCACAAAAGGGGATCATTTTAAAATCAAGAAAACTTATTTAAAAGTTTTTCCAATTGTGCCCGGCTTTATCTGTAGTATTGCGATAAGGCAAAAATTATTATCTATCCAGAGGTTTAATTTTCCTGGTCTATGTGCCAATCACTTTTATAAAAGGAGATGTTTATGAAGAAACTATTTAAATTTTTGATCACAATGGCTTTTCTATTATTACTAGCCTTACCAATAACGTCATTCGCAGCTGAAAGCAAAGGTGGCTTATTTGTCAACTTAACCACTGATGACACATGGGCTGCCGGCAAAGCGATTCTTTTTGCCCACCAGAAAGTATTAAAGGCTGGATATAGCCCCGTTGCTATCTGGTTGAATGTCAGGGGGATTTATCTAATTGATAAAAAAAGAGCTTCCCATGTGCACGGCTTGATGAGAGAAAAGGATATGTCAATTCAGGATATGCTAAGCGCTTTTATTAAGGATGGTGGGGTCGTTATTGCGTGCCAAGCTTGCTCAAAAGCAGCCGGTTTGACGAAAGATGACTTTATTGATGGTGTCACGATGGGTGCTCCTGATCTGGTGCGGGGATACCTTTTCGATCCCAATGTGAAAACTCTCTCCTGGTAATTTCTGACTTAGGGCTGTGCCGATTTTTATAGCACAGCCCTAACCATTTATCGTACTTGTTAAGTCTTTCTTCCAGCTTGTGCTATTCTTTAGTAATAGGCTCATCCATAGATTAACCATAGAAGATAGGAATTGATGAAAAAAAAGTTGCTGCTTGCATTGGGGTGTTCCTTGCTGCTGTCGGGCTGGTTCAGTGCTTTTTGGCTTAATAGTATGCCGTTGCAGAGCAATTTGTATATTCTTGCTCCAACATTGTTGTTGGGTGCTGGCATGGGACTAGTGCACAAAACTGTTGGGGGTAAGCTGACGGCTTTAACTTTGGCTTTTACGGCATTAACTGCAATATTGACCCTGAATCAGGTGTTTCCCAGTCGTAGCGTCAGTATTTCTGCTTTTAAGCAACGGATGCAGGATGGTGGACAAGCGGGACACTCTATCCCCGTTATCACTCAAGACTCAGATCGCAGCGGTTCCTTTGCCCATGAAAGGTTTCTTGAAACTTTTGCTGATGTTGAGGTGCATCTATTTGCCAAACTTCCCGGGCCGGCACGGATGATGACTTTTGATCCTGTTGGGAACCTGTATGTCACTATTCCAAAACTTGGTGCTATTTATCAACTGCGAGATGATGATCACGATGGCCATGCTGACGAGTCGATTCTTTACCATGTTGGCATGGATGACCCTCATGGTTTGCTGTGGGATGATGGTAAACTGTATGTCGCTGAAACTTCACAGTTGTTGGAATTGCAGGATACTGATTATGATAATCAGGTGGATCAGGTCAGAATTGTCATGGAAGGGCTGCCGGATGATGGTGGTCATTGGACCCGCTCACTAGCGCAGGGTAAAGATGGTTTTCTTTACCTGTCTGTCGGTTCTCGATGTAACGCTTGTGAAGAAGAAGATCCAATGCGTGCGACCGTCCTGAAAGTCAATCCTGAAACTGGAAAATCTTCAATTTTTGCAAGAGGTTTGAGAAACACCGTTGGCTTGTCCTTCTCTCCTGATGGGGAAACTCTCTGGGGGAGTGACAATGGTCGTGACCAGTTGGGAGATGAACTTCCCCCTGATGAAATTAACCAGATTATTGCTGGTGGCAATTACGGTTGGCCGAACTGTTATGGAAAGCAG
>JASJGT010000353.1:0-17427 GCA_033791405.1 Desulfuromusa sp. | reverse complement strand
GGTTATGCCTGGTGATAATATTGCCATGACAGCAGAGCTGATCACCCCGATCGCCATGGATAAAGAACTACGCTTTGCTATCCGCGAGGGTGGCCGCACTGTCGGTGCTGGCGTGGTGAGTGAAGTTATCGAGTAATAAGAGGTAATAGAAGATGTCTACACAGAAAATAAGAATTCGCCTGAAGGCTTATGACCATAGTTTGCTCGATCTGGCGGTTGCGGAGATAGTTGACACAACTAAGCGGACCGGTTCTCGTTTGGTTGGTCCGATTCCGCTTCCTACGATCATTAATAAATACTGTGTATTGCGTGGTCCTCATGTCGACAAGAAAAGTCGTGAGCAGTTTGAGATCCGTACACATAAACGTCTTCTCGATATTATGGAGCCAACACAGCAGACAGTTGACGCTTTGATGAAGCTTGATCTGTCAGCGGGAGTTGACGTAGAGATAAAGCTCTAGCTATTAGACTTATCCCAATTTAAGGGCACGATAATGACCAACGGATTATTAGGAAAAAAAATAGGCATGAGCCAAATTTTTGCCGCTGATGGACAACGTATTCCAGTGACTGTTCTGGAGGTTGGTCCGTGCACTGTGCTGCAGAAAAAGACTTCAGTATCTGATGGCTACGAAGCTGTCCAGGTTGGCTTTCAGGCAAAGGATTCACGGAGAGTCAATAAACCGGGGATGGGACATTTTAAAAAAACCGGTAAGGGTGCTTTTTCTTATGTGCGTGAATTTAAACTTTCCGGTGAATGTGCAGTAGGTGATCAACTTACCTGTGATTTGTTTAGCCCTGGGGATCGGATTGATATCACTGGGACAAGTAAGGGTAAGGGTTTTCAGGGTGTTATTAAACGCTGGGGATTCTCAGGTGGTCGCGCAACTCACGGTTCTATGTTTAAGCGGAGACCCGGCGCTATTGGTCAATCAGCATGGCCTGCAAAAGTTGTTAAGGGAAAGAAGATGCCTGGTCAGCTGGGCAATGTGCGCGTAACAACCCATAATCTTATTGTTGTTGATGTCCGTCCAGAACAGAATTTAGTCTTTGTGCGTGGTGCTGTTCCCGGGCCGAAGAATGGTTTGATTGAAATCCGCAAAGGGATCAAAGCTTAGGCTCTACGGATTAGGAGTAGATAAATGGCAACTGTACAAATTTTTGATCAGGATAATAAACAGGTTGGTGAGCGAGAGCTGACCGATAGTATTTTTAATACTGAGGTAAAAGAATACCTTTTGCATGACATGGTTCGCTATCAATTAGCGGCACGTCGTCAAGGAACTGCTGCAACTAAAAACCGTAGTGCGGTTGCTGGCGGAAGTAAAAAGCCGTACCGTCAGAAGGGGACTGGTAATGCCCGACAGGGAACTATTCGTGCTCCCCATTTTGTTGGTGGTGGTGCCGCATTTGGGCCGTCTCCACGCTCATATAGTTTTAAGTTGAACCGTAAGGTCAAGAAGGCTGCACTTTGTAGTGCATTATCAGCACGCTTTCAGGCTGAGAAGTTGATAGTTCTTAAAGATCTTGTGCTGGATGAGATCAGTAGCAAATCTTTCGATCAATTAATCAAGCGCTTTGATCTAGAAGGTGTTTTGTTTGTTATTGATCGTGCGGATGCCAAGGTTGAGCTTTCAGCACGTAACCTGAAAAATGTAAAAGTTGTACGTTCTGATGGGGTTAATGTTTACGATATTCTCAAACATCCCAACTTGGTTTTGACCGATGCTGCGGTAAATGAGATTGAAGGAGCTTTGGAAAAATGAAACCTCTGTACGAAATTATTCGCAAGCCTTTGATCTCTGAAAAGGCTAACTTGCTGAAAGAGACTTCACAGATTGTCACTTTTGAGGTTGATCGTGGAGCCAATAAAATTGAAATCAAACAGGCAGTCGAAAAAGCATTTGATGTGAAAGTTAAGGCTGTCAACACGATCCAGTTTCGCGGAAAAATGAAGCGGGTTGGTAATAATTTGGGCCAACGTAATAACTGGAAAAAGGCATATGTGACCCTGGAAGATGGTCAAAATATAGATTTTTATGGCGTGTAGGGCTGTGCGCTTTGCAGGTACGGAGTAGTTATTATGGGTATCAAAAAATTTAAGCCAACATCGGATGGCCGGCGACACATGACCTCTTCTACCTTTGAAGAGATCACTAAGAGTAAGCCAGAAAAATCTCTTTTGGCACCACTTAATCGTTCAGGTGGAAGGAATAATTCCGGCCGTATCACCAAGCGACACACTGGTGGTGGGCATAAGCGCCAGTATCGGATTGTTGATTTTCGCCGCGATAAACTAGAAGTACCTGCTCGGGTTGCTGCGATTGAGTATGACCCAAATCGTAGCGCTCGGATTGCACTGTTGTTTTATGCTGATGGTGAAAAGCGCTACATTCTTGCACCAAGCGGTTTAAATGTCGGTGATAGTGTCGTTGCTAGTGATACTGCTGACATCCGTCCCGGGAATACTATGACAATTCGTTCTATTCCTCTAGGAACTTGGGTGCACAATGTAGAGCTCAAAGTCGGCAAAGGTGGGCAGTTGGCAAGAAGCGCAGGCGCCTATGCGATGATTGCGGCAAAAGAGGGTCGTTATGCTCAGTTACGTTTGCCTTCCGGTGAAGTGCGTTTAGTTATTCAGGATTGCCGAGCAACAATTGGTCAGGTTGGTAATCTTGATTTTGAAAAAATCAAGATTGGTAAAGCTGGTCGTAATCGCTGGTTGGGTAAGCGTCCCCAGTCTCGTGGTGTTGCGATGAATCCTGTTGATCACCCTCATGGTGGTGGTGAAGGTAAGAGCTCGGGTGGTCGTCATCCTGTAACACCTTGGGGTGTCCCCACTAAGGGTTATAAAACAAGAACGAATAGGCGCACGGATAAATTTATTGTCCGCCGTAGGAACAAAAAGTAATTTAAGATTCTAGGAGACGATCGTGGCAAGATCAATTAAAAAAGGACCATATGTTCAAGAGTCCTTATTGCGGAATGTAGATCTTGAAGGAGATACCAGCCGTAATAAGGTTATTAAAACGTGGTCACGTCGTTCGACCATTGTCCCTGAATTTGTTGGCTTGACTTTTGCTGTTCATAATGGCAAAAAGTTCATCCCAGTTTTTGTCAGTGAAAATATGGTGGGGCATAAGTTGGGTGAATTTGCGCCGACCCGTACCTATTACGGGCATGGTAGTGACAGAAAAAGTAAGGTCAGATAAGGTTCTGCGTTTCTGACGGGAGTTCCAAGAGATGGAAGCACAAGCAAAATTAAGGAACGTTCGACTCTCACCACGTAAGGCGAGACTCGTTGTTGACATGGTGCGTGGTAAGGGGATTCAGGAGGCTATGAATATTCTTCAAGTTTCTCCCCAGAAAACCGCCCCCATTCTATCTAAATTGTTGAAATCTGCTGTTGCAAATGCTGAGCAAAGCGGTGTTTCTGATGTAGACTTACTGTTTGTGAAAACAGTTATGGTTGATCAGGGTCCAGCGCTCAAACGTTTTATGCCCCGTGCTCAGGGTCGTGCCAGTCGAATTCGTAAGCCTACCAGCCACATTACTGTGGTTCTGGATGTGAAGTAAGTCGAGGAGGTATCCCTTTGGGTCAGAAA
The DNA here is from genome assembly GCA_033791405.1 of Desulfuromusa sp. Taxonomy (GTDB): domain Bacteria; phylum Desulfobacterota; class Desulfuromonadia; order Desulfuromonadales; family Geopsychrobacteraceae; genus Desulfuromusa. The sequence continues at coordinate 13,822 of JASJGT010000353.1, read as the reverse complement.
GTTCATCCTATTGGATTTCGTCTGGGAATTAACCGGACTTGGGAATCCCGCTGGTATGCGGATTCCGATTATTCTGTAAAGTTGCACGCAGATTTGAAATTGCGTAACTTTCTGAAGAAGCGGCTGTATCACGCAGGTATTTCAAAAATTGAACTGGAACGTGCTGCAAATAAAGTGAAAATTAATATTTTTGCTGCCCGCCCAGGAATTATCATTGGTAAGAAAGGCGCTGAAGTTGAGGTGCTGAAAAAAGAACTAGCCAAGATCACTGATGATGAATGTTTTATTAATATTCAAGAGGTACGCAAGCCTGAGGTTGATGCTCAACTTGTTGCTGAAAATATTGTCTTGCAACTTGAACGGCGAGTCGCCTTCCGTCGTGCCATGAAGCGAAGTGTCAGTATGGCACTCAAATTTGGCGCAAAGGGTATCAAAATCAATTGTGCCGGTCGTCTTGGTGGTGCTGAGATGAGTCGTACTGAATGGTACCGTGAAGGTCGCGTGCCTCTGCATACTTTGCGAGCTGATATCGATTATGGGTTTGCTGAAGCTATGACGACTTATGGAATTATCGGAGTTAAAGTTCTCATCTTTAAAGGTGAGGTACTTGGCAAAGAGAAAGTACAGCCAGCAGGCTGATCAGGAGTAGCTTGTCATGTTAATGCCAAAAAAAGTTAAGCGAAGAAAACAGTTTACTGGGCGGATGACCGGTCAGGCATCGCGCGGTACTGAAGTAAGCTTTGGCGATTATGGTTTGCAAGCCTTAGAGTGCGGCTGGCTTTCTTCTCGTCAGATTGAGGCGTCGCGTCGTGCGATGACTCGTTATATTAAGCGGGGTGGTAAGATTTGGATCCGTATCTTCCCACATAAGCCGTTGACCAGCAAGCCGGCTGAAACTCGGATGGGTAAAGGTAAGGGGTCTCCGGAAAAGTGGGTTGCCGTTATCAAACCTGGACATATGCTATATGAGATGCAGGGTGTTACAGAAGAGGTAGCGCGTGAAGCTTTTCGTTTGGGGGCTCACAAGCTTCCGATGAAAACAAAGTTTGTCAGAAGAGAGGTTGGCGATGAAAGTTAGTGAAATCAAAGATCTCAGTGTTGAGGAATTACAAACTAAAACACAAGAATTGCAGCAGGAGTTATTTAACTTGAAATTCCAGTTGCATACCGGTCATCTGGAGAATACAGCTAGGGTTTCGCAGGTGCGTAAAGATGTCGCACGAGTGAAAACAATACTTTCCAGCAAGCTGAATACTTAGTGTGTGTGAGGAAAAATGAGCCAAGAACGAGGTAACAGAAGCACTCGAGTCGGAATCGTTGTCAGTGATAAAATGGACAAAACTGTCGTTGTCAGGGTTGATACTCTGGTCAAGCACAGTGTCTATAAAAAATTCATCAAACGTAAAGTAAGCTGTAAGGCTCATGATGAGGCTAATAGCTGCGGAATTGGTGATAAGGTTCTCATTGTCGAATCGAGACCGTTGTCGAAGGGTAAGCGCTGGCGTGTACGACAGGTTTTGGAAAAAGCCGTTACCGCGTAGGAGAATTAGTCATGATTCAGATGCAAACAATGCTAAGCGTAGCAGATAACTCCGGAGCCAAGAAACTTTGTTGTATTAAGGTTCCAGGGGGATCAAAACGTAAGTATGCCAGTATTGGCGATATTATTATTTGTAGCGTTAAAGAGGCTTTACCTAACTCTAAGGTCAAAAAAGGCGATGTTGTTCGTGCAGTTATTGTGCGTACAGCTAAAGAAATTTCTCGCCCGGACGGTTCTCACATTCGCTTTGACGGCAATTCTGCAGTGGTAGTGAGTACCGGTAATGAGCCTCTTGGTACCCGTATTTTTGGGCCTGTTGCTCGTGAATTGCGTGCTAAGCACTTCATGAAAATTGTCTCTCTAGCACCAGAAGTATTATAAATTTAGACAGTTGGAAGGTTAGATCGATGTTTACTGTAAAATTACATGTTAAAAAAAATGACATGGTAAAAATTATCGCCGGGAAGGAACAAGGTAAGACTGGCAAGGTGTTACGTGTGTATCCTGCAAAAGGACGTGTTGTTGTTGAGAGTCTCAATATCATCAAGCGCCACACTCGCCCCAACCAGCTGAATCCAGAGGGTGGTATCGTTGAAAAGGAAGCGCCCTTAAGCCTTTCGAACGTTATGCTTGTCTGTGGGTCTTGTAACCAGCCAACGCGTACTGGGATTCGGTTACTTGAGGATGGAAGTAAAACCCGTTACTGCAAGAAATGTAACGAGAGTGTTGATAAATAAACGGAGAGTTTGATGGCCAGGTTAAAACAGACATATCTTCAGGAGCAGGTACCTGCACTGATGAAGGAATTTGAGTACGAAACAGTTATGCAAGTTCCTAAACTTGAAAAAATTGTCCTGAATGTGGGTCTTGGAGAGGCAATTCAGAACCCTAAATTGCTGGAATCTGCGGTGGATGAATTGGCGCGAATAAGTGGTCAGAAGGCTGTTATTACCAAGTCTAAAAAAGCGATTGCTGGGTTCAAGCTACGTGAAGATATGCCGATAGGTGCTTGTGTCACCTTGCGCCAGGATCGTGCTTGGGAGTTTCTTGATCGCTTGGTCAATGTTGCTTTGCCTCGTGTACGCGATTTTAAAGGAATTTCCGCTAAGGCTTTTGATGGTCGTGGCAATTATACCTTGGGGATTCGCGAGCAGTTAATTTTTCCTGAAATTGATCTGGATAAAATTGCTCAAGTGTCTGGTTTGAATATCACAATTGTAACAACGGCTCATACAGATGAAGAAGGTCGCGCTTTATTGACCGGTCTCGGTATGCCGTTTAGAAAATAAAGCTGAAAAGCGGAGGAATATTGTGGCGAAAAAATCAATGATTGCCAAAGCAAAACGGCCTAAAAAGTTTGCGGTACGTGAGTATAACCGCTGTCCGATATGTGGTCGTCCGCGCGCTTATTATCGTAAGTTTGATATGTGCAGAATATGTCTGCGGAAACTGGCATCCGAAGGTAAGCTTCCTGGAGTTGTCAAGTCCAGCTGGTAACAGCAAGAAGGAGATCCACTTATGTCTATGACTGATCCGATGGCGGATATGCTGACCCGCATTAGAAATGCTGGGATGGCAAGCCACGCTAAGCTTGATATGCCATCGAGTAATGTCAAGGTTGCAGTAGCCAATGCGCTAAAAGACCTTGGATACATCAAAAATACTAAAGTTATTAGTGATAATAAACAGGGCATTCTGAGAATATATCTTAAGTATGATAATAATCAGGAGCCGATCATCCATGAGATTAAGCGCATTTCTACCCCAGGTCGTCGCGTCTATGTCGGTAAGGATGAGATCCCACGGGTAAAGAACGGTCTTGGTGCTTCGATTCTATCGACATCCAAGGGGGTTCTTGATGATGTTTCTGCTCGCCACGCTCAAGTTGGTGGCGAAGTTATCTGTACCGTCTGGTAATAGCAGGACAAGGAGCTTCAATAATGTCACGTATCGGTAAATTGCCAGTCGCTATCCCTTCAGGTGTGAAAATTTCACTTGATGGGAATTCAATGACTGTTGTTGGTCCAAAAGGATCTCTTTCCCAGCAACTGCATGAAAGAATGACAATCGCAGTTGAAACAGACAAGGTCGTTGTTGCCTCACCTTCGGAAAACAAACAAGATGGTGCGCTCCATGGTCTGACCCGGGCTCTGATCAATAACATGGTTGTCGGGGTTACTGCCGGATTTCAAAAAGATTTGGAAATTAACGGCGTTGGATACCGTGCTGAGATCAGCGGTAAGGTTTTGACTTTGGCTTTAGGGTATTCACATCCCGTTGTCTATGAACTTCCTGATGGGATTAGTGTTGAGATTGAAAAACAGACTAAGCTCTCTGTTAAGGGGATAGATAAACAGCTTGTCGGTTCTGCCGCTGCAAAAATTCGTTCATTTCGCAAGCCTGAGCCATACAAGGGCAAGGGGATCAAATACGCAGATGAGCGTATTTTGCGCAAGGCTGGTAAGGCTGGTTAAATAGCGTTAAGTTTCAGTAAGGAGCAGAACAGTGGATGTTTCCCAAAAAAGGCGTGTATCAAGACTTAAACGTCAGGCAAGAGTCAGGAAGAAAATACGTGGAACAAGTGAGTGTCCACGCCTCTCTGTTTTTCGCAGTGCAAAGCATATTTATGCCCAGATCATTGAAGATACAACAGGTAAAACGATTGTTGCAGCTTCAACCCTCGGTAGTGATGTAGATATAGCCAGTAAGGGTAATGTCGAGGCGGCTAAGGCTGTTGGTAACTCCATTGCCAAAAAGGCACTTGACCAGAATATAAAAAATGTTGTTTTTGACCGAAACGGTTTTCTGTACCAGGGGCGCATTCAGGCGCTTGCTGATGCTGCTAGGGAAGCCGGATTGAAGCTGTAGAGGAGAAGTTTGTGCTGCACATTGATCCCAGTAATTTAGAATTGACCGACCGGGTCGTTCATATTAATCGTAACTCCAAAGTTGTCAAAGGTGGACGGCGGTTTAGTTTTTCTGCCCTTGTCATTGTTGGTGATGGAAATGGCCATGTTGGTTATGGTCTTGGCAAGGCAAAAGAAGTACCCGAAGCTATCCGTAAAGGTGTTGAGCAAGCAAAGAAAAGCTTGATATCAGTACCAATTCAGGAAGGGAAAACAATCCCTTATGATGTTATAGGTAAGTTTGGTGCAGGGAGAGTGCTTCTAAAACCAGCTTCGGATGGTACAGGCGTTATTGCGGGCGGTGCTGTTCGTCCAATCCTTGAAGCCGTCGGGATTGGTAACATCTTGACTAAGTGTCTGGGCTCGAATAACCCGCACAACGTAGTTAAGGCAACAATGAACGCACTGAAAATGCTCAAAAGCCCTGAAGAGATCAATGCCCGTCGTGGTATTGTTGCAGATTAGGTTCCTGGATTTAGGAGAATAATAAAATGGCGGCGGAAGTTAAAGTCACCCTGAAAAAAAGTCCGATCGGTCGTAAGGCTTATTTTGGCAAAGTGCTTAAAGGCCTTGGATTGACTCGTCTGCATCAGACAGTTGCTTTGCAGGACACTCCGGAAATTCGTGGGATGATCCGTAAAGTTGAACATATGGTTGCGGTTGAAGACTGATAACACGCAGAGGATAGCAAGATGGATTTAAGCAATCTTAAACCGGTTCCCGGTTCAACAAAAAATAGAAAACGTATTGGCCGTGGCCCAGGTTCTGGAACTGGAAAACAATCTGGTAAGGGACACAAGGGTCAGAATGCTCGCAGCGGTGGTGGTGTTAAGCCTGGTTTTGAGGGCGGTCAGATGCCTCTCCAACGGAGAATTCCCAAGCGTGGTTTTGTCTCCAGAAATAAGAAAGTCTATAATCTGATAAACCTGCGTGATCTTGAGGCTTTCGATACAGGTTCCGTGATTGACTTGGAATTATACGGAACAGCTGGTTTGGTCAGCGGTATTAAGGATGGAATTAAGATCTTGGCAGATGGTGATCTAACTAAAGCACTCACTGTCCAGGCACACAAGTTTAGTAAGTCGGCTGCGGCAAAGATAGAAGCGGCTGGTGGTAAGGTTGAGGTCCTCTAGATTATGTCTACGCTGCAGAATATCCTAGCTATTCCCGAGCTGCGGCGGAGGATTCTGTTTACTCTGGCAATGCTTGCAGTTTACCGGGTTGGCTGTCATGTCCCCACTCCAGGTATTGATGCTCAGGTTCTGGCTAAATTTTTTGAGGGAACTGAAGGAACCTTGCTTGGTCTCGTCAGTGCCTTTACCGGTGGCGCGTTACAGCAGATGGCTGTTTTTGCCCTCGGAATTATGCCCTATATCAGTGCATCGATTATTCTGCAACTTTTAACTGTTGTTTTTGAGCCGATTGAAAAGCTTTCCAAGGAAGGTGAGGCCGGGCGTAAAAAAATCACCGAATATACGCGCTATGGTACAATTGTGCTGGCAGTCATCCAGGGTACTGGTATTGCGACTGGATTGCAGTCAATGGTAGGACCTGCGGGCGAACCTGTTGTCCTTAATCCGGGAGCCGGGTTCATTTTAATGACGGTTATTACCTTGACAGCTGGTACCGCTTTTATCATGTGGTTGGGTGAGCAAATAACTGAGCGGGGTATCGGCAACGGTATCTCTTTGATCATTTTTGCCGGGATTGTTGCAGGTATGCCCTCAGCAATTGTTAACTCAATTCGTCTGGTGCAGACCGGTGCAATGACACCAACTATTATTCTCTTTATCCTTGCCTTAATGTTGGTCACTGTTGGTGCAATCGTTTACATGGAACGGGCTCAGCGGCGCGTGCCAATTCACTATGCTAAACGTGTTGTGGGTATGCGGAATATGGGTGGACAAGCTAGTCACCTCCCTTTGAAAATTAATATGAGCGGTGTTATTCCACCAATTTTTGCCAGCTCTATTATGATGTTTCCGGCTACTATCGCAAACTTTATTGATGCTCCTTGGGTAAAGACAATGTCTGCTTACCTGTCGCCTACACACTGGGTATACAATCTTTTTTATATTGCTTTTATCGTATTCTTTTGCTACTTCTACACGGCTATAACGTTTAATCCTGTCAATGTTGCTGACAACATAAAAAATCAAGGTGGCTTTGTTCCGGGCGTTCGTCCAGGCAAAGAAACAGCAAACTATTTAGACACTGTATTGAGTCGGCTAACTTTTGTTGGTGCAATTTATATTTCTCTGGTTTGTGTACTACCAACTCTCTTAATCAGTCAGCTGAATGTTCCTTTCTTCTTTGGTGGAACATCATTGCTGATTGTTGTTGGTGTCGGAATGGATACAGCTTCTCAGATTGAAGCTCACTTGATCTCTAGATCCTATGAAGGATTTATGAAGGGTGTGACCCTTAAGGGTCGGCACGGCTAGGTCAATGAAGATAATTTTGTTAGGTCCACCAGGTGCTGGTAAGGGAACGCAGGCAGCAATGCTGATGGAGAGATTTGGAATACCACAGATCTCTACTGGCGATATGTTGCGTGCTGCTGTCCAGGAGCAGACCTCACTGGGGATCAAAGCGAAAAAAATTATGGATGCTGGTGGCTTAGTTCCTGATGATGTAGTTGTTGGGATTGTGCGTGATCGTTTGCAACTTGAGGACTGCCAGGAGGGTTTTATTCTTGATGGTTTTCCTCGCACTCAGGCACAGGCTGATTCTTTAAAGCAAGTACTTGTTGAACTCGATAAACCGCTCGATGCTGTTATCTCTTTGCAAGTTGATATTGATGCCTTGGTTGCACGTTTGACGGGACGTCGTACTTGTATGGATTGTGGTAAGGGTTTCCACCTGCAATATGACCCGCCTACGCAAAATGGCTTGTGTAGCGTCTGTGGCGGTAGTTTGATGCAGCGTGATGATGACCGCGAAGAGACGATCCGCAACCGGATGAAGGTTTATCAAGAACAAACAGCACCCCTTGAAGACTATTACCGTGCAGGGGGGTTGTTGAGAGATGTTGATGGTATGGCAGATATCTCAACGGTACAACAAGCAATAGTAATGGCACTTCCAGGTTCGCTGAGTTGATTGTTATAAAATCAGCTTCTGAAATTGAAAAAATGCGAACAGCTGGGCGGATGGTTGCAGAGATTTTGCAAATGCTCCGTGAGAAGGTTCGGCCTGGGGTAACCACTCTAGACCTTGATCAGTTGGCGGAAAAACAATGTGTTAAATGGAAGGCTCGACCGGCTTTCAAGGGTTATGGCGGCTTTCCTTTTACTATTTGTGCTTCACCTAACGACAGGGTTGTCCACGGTTTTGCTAATCAAGATCGATTGCAGGATGGGGATATAATCAGTATCGATTTTGGTCTGGTTATTGATGGTTTCTACGGTGATTCGGCGATAACAGTTCCGGTTGGACAAATTGATCCTAAAACGGAACAATTGCTGCGAGTCACGAAAGAGTCTCTTGACTGTGGAATTGCGGTAGCACTACCGGGTGGGCACCTTTCGGATATATCCAATGCTGTGCAGACTCGGGCTGAAAGAGACGGGTTCAGTGTTGTCCGTGAATTTGTCGGACATGGTATAGGTCGTCAGTTGCACGAAGATCCGCAGATACCAAACTATGGTTTGCCTGGCCGGGGGCCAAAGTTAAAAGAGGGAATGACAATGGCGATTGAACCGATGGTTAATGTCGGCTTACCCGGAGTCAAGGTATTAGAAGACGGTTGGACTGCTGTCACAGTTGATGGCCAATTTTCAGCCCATTTTGAACATACGATAGCAATTACTGAAAACGGGTCTGAAATACTGACCAGCCTTGAAAATTAGTTAAATCGTTAAATCTATCATTGTTGATAGATGTTTTATAGGAAAAGGATCTCAAAATGAAGGTTAGAGCTTCGGTTAAGAAGATCTGTGATAAATGCAAGGTTATTAAACGCAAAGGTGTTATCCGGATTATCTGCGAGAACCCTAAACACAAGCAAAGACAGGGATAACGCCCTAGGAGGAAAAATTGGCACGTATTGCTGGAGTCGATTTGCCGCGCAATAAGCGCATTGAAGTGGCTATGACCTATATCTATGGGATTGGCCGCACTACGTCTCAAAATATTCTCTCACAGGCTGGCGTTGATTTTAATGCCCGCACTGATGATTTGACAGAATCAGAACTTGTTCAGATTCGTGAGATTGTTGACAAAGATTGCCATGTAGAAGGTGATTTGCGTCGTGAGTTGACAATGAATATCAAGCGACTGATGGATCTTGGCTGCTATCGTGGTTTGCGGCATCGTAGAGGTTTACCGGCTCGTGGTCAAAATACAAAGAATAATTCGCGGACTCGCAAGGGACCGAAGAAGACTGTAGCTGGTAAGAAGAAATAAGCGGAGTTATCATGGCTAAATCAAGTAAAAAAGTCGGACGTAAAAAAGTAGAAAAGAAAAATATTGCTAAAGGTGTTGTCCATATTCAGTCCACTTTTAACAATACTATCATCACTATCTGCGATCCGATGGGTAATGTTGTCGCATGGTCAACCTCTGGTGCGAAGGGTTTTAAAGGGTCACGTAAAAGTACCCCCTTTGCTGCACAGATAGCATCAGAAGATGCTGCAACTAAGGCTATGGAACATGGTATGCGCTCGGTTGAGGCCTATGTAAAGGGTCCTGGTAGCGGTCGAGAATCAGCTTTGCGTGCACTAGAGCTGGCTGGTTTGACAGTTACTATGATAAAGGATGTCACTCCGATCCCGCACAATGGTTGTCGTCCGCCCAAGCGTCGGCGCGTTTAAGCATCAAGGAGGAAGAAGTTGTCTAGATACTCTGGTCCAGTCTGCCGTCAGTGCAGAAGAGAAAATACTAAACTGTTCCTGAAAGGGGACAGATGTTACACCGATAAATGTGCTTTAGAGCGTCGAAACTACGCTCCAGGACAACACGGTCAACGCCGTACCAAGGTTACGGATTATGGTACTCAGTTACGTGAAAAGCAGAAAATGAAACGTACCTACGGTTTGCAGGAAAAACAGTTTAGGCTGTATTTCGCTAAAGCAGATCGGATGAAGGGTGTTACGGGTGAAAATCTCCTGATGTTGTTGGAGCGTCGCCTTGATAGTGCTATTTATCGTCTTGGTTTTGCCGTTTCTCGTGCTCAGGCTAGAACATTAGTTCGCCATGGTCATTTTCAGGTAAATGAGCAAAAGGTCAATATCCCTTCTTATCTTGTTAGCCCAAATGATATTGTTAGTTTGAGAGAGAAAAGCCGTGCGATTGCTTGTATTAATGAATCTCTTGATAGTGTCATGCGCCGTGGTGTTCCTTCCTGGATTGAGCTTGAACGAGATGCGTTTAAGGGGATGATTAAAACATTGCCGGTACGCAGCGAATTGACAACTCCTGAGTTCCAAGAGCAATTAATCGTTGAACTTTACTCTAAATAAATTTTAACCTCATCAGGAACTCTTGAGAGGGAGAATTAAGTATATGTACAAAAACTGGCGAGATCTGATCAAGCCGATGCGGCTGGAAGCAACAGAATTAACCGAATCCTATGGTAAGTTTGTTGCGGAGCCTTTTGAACGTGGCTTCGGTACAACTCTGGGTAATTCGTTGCGCCGTATTCTTTTGTCATCTTTGCAAGGTGCTGCAATTACCTCGGTACGTATCAAGAACGTACAACATGAGTTCTCCAGTGTTATTGGGGTGACTGAGGACGTTACTGATATCATTCTGAATCTAAAAGGGGTGAAGGTTCGTGTGCATGGTCATGATGATCGAAATGTCCGGATTGTCCAGAAGGGCACAGGGGTTATCAAGGCCGGGGATATCATTACCGATAGTAATGTTGAAATTCTGAATCCTGACCATCATATTGCAACCTGTGGTGATGAGACCGATCTTGAAATTGATATGACTATCGCTATGGGTAAGGGCTATGTCGCATCTGAAAGAAATCGTGACGAAAATGCCCCGGTTGGAACCATCCCAATTGATGCTATTTTTTCTCCGATTGCAAAGGTCAATTATAACGTTTCAAATGCTCGTGTCGGGCAGATTACAGATTACGACAAGCTGACACTGGAGCTTTACACTGATGGTAGTGTCAAGCCGGAAGATGCTATTGCCTATGCAGCTAAAATTTATAAAGAACAGCTACAGATTTTTATTAATTTTGATGAAACAGAAGAACCAACTATAGAAGAAGAAGATAACGAAAAGCATAAAATTAACGAGAATCTTTACCGTTCAGTTGAAGAACTCGAGCTTTCTGTTCGTAGTGCAAATTGCTTAAAGAACGCTCAGATCAACCTGATTGGTGAACTTGTACAGAAGTCAGAAGCTGAGATGTTGAAAACCCAGAACTTTGGTAGAAAGTCTCTAAATGAAATTAAGGATATTCTTACAGAGATGGGTTTTGGCCTTGGTGTGAAGTTGGATAATTTTCCAGATCCTGACTATTTGAAATTGATTCAAAAGGGTCAAGACGAAGAGTAGTCTTCCCTCTGTTGTTTTTTAGAAAGGAACAAAAGCAATGCGCCACAATAAATCTGGCAGACGCCTGGGTCGCAAGCCTGATCATCGTCAGCACATGATGAAAAACATGGTGACCTCTTTTTTTGAAAATGAGAAAATCACCACAACTGTCACCCGTGCAAAGGAACTACGTAAACTGGTTGACAAGATGATTACGTTAGGCAAGCGGGGTGATCTTCACGCTCGGCGCCAAGTTCTCAGAGTTATCCAGGACCAGAAAGTGGTTACCAAGTTGTTTGAGATGATTTCGCCACGCTATGCTCAGCGACCTGGAGGCTATACCCGAATCATAAAACTTGAAAATCGTCAGGGGGATAACGCTCCTATGGCTATTATAGAGTTGGTTGAGGAAGGATTTGAACCAAAAGAGAAAGTTGAAAAAACCTTGTCAGAAGAAACTGCTGAGGATAAGTCTCCAGAGGCAGCAACCGCTTAAAGAGACTTTTCATAGTGTTTATTAATCAGGGGGCAAAGATTTTTTCTTTGCCCCCTGTTTTTATTTGTGATTAAAGTGTTCGCGTTGACTCTGCAAAGGCTGAATGCTAGTTTTTTATGTGGTCATATCTTCTTTCTTTAGAATAATAGAGGGTGTTCCTTATGCATGAACAAAAAATGCAGGTTCTACAGACGACCGTCAGTAAACTACTCCGCCGTGGCGCCAACACGAATCTTAAAAAAGCTCTAGCTAAAATTCACCCGGCAGATATTGCACATCTATTCCGTTATTTTGAAATCCAAGAACAAAAAATTCTGCTTGAGTTAACCCCTGATTTGGAACGTGTTGCTGATGTTCTGGCCGAATTGGAGCCGGAGTCTTGGCCAAAGCTTGCAGAACTTCTTGAAAAATCCTACTTGATTTCTATCGTACATGAAATGGCAGACGATGACAGTGCAGTTTTTATCCGAAGTTTACCTGATGATTTGGCGGAAGAAATTCTGGCAGAATTGCATGATGACCAGTCTGAAGATGTAGAACATCTACTTGGATATGATGAAGAGACCGCTGGTAGTATCATGTCAACAGATGTTTTCTCTCTTGAGCAGGAGATCACAGTAAAACAGGCGATTGAATCTCTCCAAGATTCTGAAGATTACGAAATGGTTTTCTATGTTTATGTCACTGATGAGCATAATCATCTCGTAGGAGTATTATCATTAAGGCAATTGTTGACAGTCCCGCCGGGGACAAAATTGTCCGAGATCATGTCAACCAATGTCATGAGGGTTCGGGCAGACATGGACCAGGAGGAAGTCGCTGATCTGGTTGCAAAATATAATATTTTGGCAATTCCGGTTGTCGATGATCAGGGTAAATTGCTTGGTTTGATAACAGTTGATGATGTTATCGACGTTATGCGGGATGAAGCAACAGAAGATATTCTGCGGATGGCGGGTACCAGTGAAGAGGAAATGTTACTGGGATTTAAATCACTGCAAATAGCTCGTTTACGGCTGCCGTGGCTATTGACAACTCTGGTTGGTGGCGTTGTGACTGGTACTTTGATGTGGTATTTCAAAGCGACATTAGAACAAGCTATTATGCTGATCTCATTTATCCCTGTTATCACGGGTATGGGGGGAAATGTCGGCAGTCAGACCTCAACTATCCTGGTGCGTGGATTTGCGACCGGCCGAGTTGATTTTTCCATGGTGAAGCGAATATTTTTGAAAGAATTACGTGTTGGGCTTATCATGGGGCTTGTTTGTGGGCTGGTGATTTCTACTGTCGCAACCTTGTGGCACCAAAATATCTATTTTGGTCTTGTCGTTGGGATTGCAATGGTCACTGCGATTACTGTTGCTGCTTGTATGGGGGTTTTGGTGACGGTTTTCTTTAAAAAAGTAGGAATAGATCCTGCGATTGCTTCCAGCCCGATTGTTCAGACTGTCAATGATATTAGTGGTATCCTGATATATTTCAGTGCGGCAACCCTGTTTCTTCCTTATTTAGTAAAATAACTGTATCACGGTCTTTCCCCTTTTTTTACTTTTATGAGTTGACAAAAACGTCATGGAGAATATTCCCCAGCGTTGTGAAGCCTTGGTTTTACATCATATTAATTATGGCGAGTCAGATATGATTTTGACTCTCTTTTCCGCCCAATATGGTCTACAAAAAGGCTTTGCCAAATCTGCTCGAAAAAGTCGTAAGCGCTTTGGTGCCGTGCTTGACCCATTTACTCAAGCCATTTTTCAATGGAAAAAAGGGCGAGGAGCTTTCTGGTTGTTGCAGGAAGCTGAACTGATCACTTCACGCTTTGGATTACGTGATGATTTCCAGCGTCTTTCTCTCGCCAGCTATGGTGTTGAATTGGTTACACTATTACTGGAGGAGGGGGAATCTCATCAACTGATTTATGAGCTCTTATGTTGCTTCCTTGACTACCTTGAGCAGGGTGGCGATGGGTTGAGCGCCAGGCTGCTCTTTGAATTGCGTTTGGTCTATCTGCTCGGATATATACCCCACCTGCTCCATTGTAGCGAATGTCTAAAAATTTTTGATAATGAACTCATCCGTTTTGACGCTAACCGGGGCGGGAGCCTCTGCCTTGATTGTGCCGGATCAGCCGGACTCATTGTCGACCTTGGTACTGTTGGTTCCTTAGCGCGTTCACTCAAGGTTTCTCATCAACAGTTTGAAGGGTTTTTCTTTGGCCAAAAAACGCTGCAGCAATCCGGCTTAATCCTCAACCAAGTTTTGCAACAAATTCTGCCAAGAGAACCAAAATCACTTAAGTTTCTCTCCTAATTTTGACCTTTACGAATCTTGACATCTTGAGGGGCGAGAGATAAACTCGCGACTCCATTTTGTATCTGTATC
>JASJGT010000352.1:0-3118 GCA_033791405.1 Desulfuromusa sp. | reverse complement strand
TGCCCCGCATATTGGGCATCGGAAATATGGCAGTTTTTTTGGACGGACTCTGTGAGTGTTTTTAAATCGAGCATGTGTAACCTCATAGACAGTCTAACCAGCCCAGAGTTGAGTTCAATCCCCAAAACATTAGGGCTTTTCTATGTCTCCAATGAGGAATTGCGAGCAGTCAAAATCCGTTGAATACTTGAGAACATACTGAATGTGAAGAATTCATTTGATGGAGGCAAACCATGGCTGTACGCCTAAAAACACGTTGGCACCGCTCCAAGCGTTCGGAGCGGAATAAAGAGGGGTCGAGCCGCGAGAAAACGCAAGCCAATCTGTGCAGCGTCGCAGGAATCAATATTTGGAAGCTCGCCAAAGAAACCTTCACCCGCATGGAAAAAGAGAACTTCCGTTTTCGTGAGGATACCCAAGCCATTGATGTGATCGCCGAATTTTGTATTTTTATGCTACACATCACCGACCGAATGATTTTTGGCGAAGTGCCGGAAGAAGACCGGGCAGCATTGATTAACGGCATCGCGAAAGAAATTGCCACCGCTATCGAAATCAATCAGATTGAGCTGCTGGGGCCGGGTGATTACCGCGCAGCGTTTATCGATAAACTCAACGACCGCCTCGCCAACTACTCCCAATGCGGATTTGACGAAAATGGACCCGCGTATGATTTTCTGCGTTATCTTGCGAAAAATGTTTCGGACATCATGGCAGTGAGTGATGACAAATGGGTGCTGGAACAGGTGATGGATATCGAAGCGCCAGAATTGGTCGAGAGAATTCGGCCTGTGGTGCGGGATGTGTTCTCGATTAAAAAGCCGATAAAGAAGTCCTGATCAAGGAAAGCGGCGAGCGAACTGGGAGCATAAAAAAGCCCCGCATCTTCTTAAGAGATGCGGGGCTTTTTATTGATTGCCGCCAGTGAAGCTAGGAGTAATCAGTCATCACCACCAAAGGCGCCCAGCAGATGCAGCAGGCTGGTGAACAGGTTGTAGATGCTCACATACAGCGTCACGGTTGCCATGATGAAGTTGGTTTCGCCACCGTGAATCATTGAGCTGGTTTGATACAGAATCAACGCGCTCATCAACATCACGAACATGGCAGACACGGCCAGCGACAGCATCGGGATTTCAAAGATTGCCGCACCCAGGCCGGCCAGGAAGGCCACCAGGATTCCCGCCATCAGGAAACCACCCATAAAGCTGAAATTCTTGCGAGTCGTCAGCGCGTAGCCGGAAAGACCCAGGAAGATCGCACCGGTGCCGCCCAAGGCAGTCATCACCGTCTGCGTGCCGTTAGGCATATTCAGGTAGTGACTGATGATAGGGCCGAGAGTCAGTCCCATAAAACCGGTGAGGGCAAACACAAAGCCCAGGCCGAGCACGCTGTTGCTGAATTTTTGCGTCAAAAAAAGCAGGCCAAAATAACCGACGAGGGTGATGATCAGGCCCGGATGAGGCAGATTCAAGGCGACAGATGCGCCAGCAGTCACGGCGCTGAACAATAGCGTCATCGACAACAGCATGTAAGTGTTTCGGATCAGCTTGTTAGTCGCCAGTGCCGAGGACGAGGCGCCGGAAATAACAGTAGGATTCGGATTCATCAGGGGTAAACCTCCAAGGTTTGTAGTGTTACTTTAGTGTTGCTTTGAAGTTATTCAGTCAAATTAGACTTGGTCGAGAGTATAAGTTCCACCTATATGTGGGTCAAACCTGTTTCAGGCTCTGGCAATGAAGGAAGTGATTCAGTATGATTGCCGGCCTTGTCTGAACTGGGGGCAGTTGTGCTGATTTCAAGTGGCCGGCTCGTCCAAAACAGAACCGACAATATATCGTTCCGGAGAGCTGGCAGAGTGGTCGAATGCGGCGGTCTTGAAAACCGTTGACGGGTAACCGTCCGGGGGTTCGAATCCCTCGCTCTCCGCCATATTTTTCAATGACTTACGTCATTCCCCCCAAATTTTTCTGAGCAGCGGTTTGAAAACCGCTGACTGAATACGTTTCTATCAGCGGTCATTTTTCTATCGTATGTGATCCCTTAAAAATTCGTTCCAAACATCGTAATTGCAGTGAAAATTCTTATCAGTACTCGTAGTCTAAGTGAATATGGGGTAAGTCTGATGTTTGATTGTTAAGAAAAACTACATCCACGTTCCTAGTTCAGAAAGTGCCGTACAAGAACGGAGATGCGTATCAAAATTTGAACGGGATAATCTTTGGATTTCTGTTAGTAATCTTCCTTGTGACCAACTTAGAATATTGTCTTGATTTCCGGTATATGAGGATGAAGCGCACTCCCACATATGTTGAAGACTAGTATTAATCCCTTTTGTTGATGGTCTTTTTCTGAGTATTGTTGTTAATCGTTTGTGTAAGTCAGAAAAATTTTTCCCATCAGAGTAGCTAGAAATTAGTTTCTCAAGCTTTTTATATTCCGAGGTTCCTCTAGCTAGCACAGAGTATTTGTGATGCTCCCATAATTGCTGTGCTGTTTTTGGAATGGGTATACGTCCTTTTTCCTTGCCGATGTATTTTTGTTTCAACAATTTCATCTGGATATGAGGAGAGTCAATGTAGATCTCTGGCCATTGGTCTTTGTTGGAACGTAGATTAACAGGGGATTTGTCCTGGTAGCCTCTGAAAGACATTTCTGCGGAAAGTAACCGATGGCGCTGGTTAATAGCCCAGCCATAACCGATCCACCTGATCGTTTCAGGATGCTTGGAATATCCTTTCTTATTGTTTTTTATTATGGAAACAATTCCGTGTAATTCTCTGTGTTCACCCAGTAGACTTTGTCGATTGAGGTAACCTGGATTAATGTCCCAAATTCTCATGTATTGCACTTATCCTAGCTGAATAAATTAAAAATGATATCGACGGTATATGGTAGGTGCATAATGGCGATGCATATCAACTAAGCGCATTAATTTTGCTCAACAAAAATTAGGTTATCCGTATTAAAGCCAGCCTCTTTGGATTTTTTAATAAATTGATCGATTACTTCTTTGCTTACAGTCGGCGTTCTTGACAGAAGCCAAAGGTAGGATTTGTTGTAACCTGCAACAAAGGCATGTTGGTATGCTTCTTTATCCAACTCAAAAATAACATAT
>JASJGT010000351.1:0-7594 GCA_033791405.1 Desulfuromusa sp. | reverse complement strand
AAGAAGTAAAACCAATGGTTTTTTCAGGTCTTTATCCCATCGAAGCTGCAGATTATGACAACTTGCGCGATGCACTTGAAAAATTGCGTTTAAATGACGCATCCTTTTCTTTTGAACCCGAAAATTCACTTGCCCTTGGTTTCGGCTTTCGCTGTGGTTTTCTTGGCTTGCTGCATATGGAAATTATTCAGGAACGTCTGGAGCGGGAATTCGGTGTTGAGCTCATCACAACAGCACCAACGGTTGTCTATAAGGTCACAACAACAAAAGGGGAATTGTTGGAAGTTGAAAGCGCCAATATGCTTCCCGAAATACAGCTTATTGAAAAGATAGAAGAGCCCTTTATTCTGGCATCGATTCATGTGCCAAATGAATTTGTCGGTGCGGTATTAAACTTATGTATCGAGAAGCGGGGCACCCAGAGAGAGATTAAATATCTGACTGCCACGCGGGTGATGGTGGTCTACGAAATGCCTTTAAATGAAATCGTCCTTGATTTCTTTGATCGACTAAAATCAGTGACCCGCGGTTATGCCTCTCTCGATTATGAGCATCTTGATTTCAGACTCAGCAAGCTGGTTCGTCTGAATGTTTTGATTAACGGCGACGTTGTCGACGCACTGTCCCTAATTGTTCATCAAGATAAGGCGCAGTTCCGCGGTCGTGAACTGGTGTCAAAAATGAAAGAATTTATTCCGCGGCAGCAGTATGAGGTTGCCATTCAGGCGGCGATCGGAAATAAAGTTATTGCCCGTTCAACGGTAAAAGCGTTAAGAAAGGATGTTACCGCCAAATGTTATGGTGGCGATATCACGCGAAAGCGCAAATTGCTGGAAAAACAAAAAGCCGGAAAGAAACGGATGAAGCTGGTGGGGAGCGTTCAGCTACCCCAAGAAGCTTTTTTGGCAATCCTCAAAATCAAAGAGTAATAGCGTCTTTAAAACTATTCTTAGCTATTGTATTTGTGAGAAACCTTAGAAGAGTGAGTTATGGCATTATTTAAAAAGAAAAAAGAGGCTGTCGGCCCTAAGAAACCCTGGTACCGCGAATGGTCGGAGGCGATGATTGTTGCGGTTATCCTGGCATTGATTATCCGTACTTTTCTGTTTCAGGCTTTTAAAATACCTTCAGGCTCAATGCTTGATACCCTTTTGATCGGTGACCATTTGCTTGTCAACAAATTCATTTATGGCACGAAGGTTCCTTTTGTTGATGGCAACTACCTGAAGATTCGAAATCCAGAGCGTGGTGATGTGATTGTTTTTGAATTTCCTGGTGATGAAGATAAGCCTTTTCTGGAAAAGCGTGATTTTATCAAACGGGTCATTGGATTGCCGGGAGATTTAATCGAAGTCAAAGCCAAGCAGGTTTATGTCAACGGCGAACCATTTACTGTCTCAGCGGAAAAGCATAAAGATCAAGAAACAATCCCAGCGGTCGCCAGCCCACGTGATTTTGCCGGCCCGATCAAAGTTCCTGAAGATAGTTATTTTGTTATGGGTGATAACCGCGATTATTCATTTGATAGCCGTTTTTGGGGATATGTTAATAAATCAAAAATTAAAGGCTTAGCTATAATAAAATATTGGTCATGGAATACTAAGGGCGACCTGCTCCATAAAATTAGATTTTCACGTATCGGACGCCCGATAAAATAACTAGGAGGCTGTCGGACTATCCATAAGCCGACTGCAAATCCGGCTGTTTAGCCCATATTTTGACTCCTTTTTGTCCCATAGCTATGGCTATGAGCCTGCAAACGAGTCAAAATCTGTTCTCAAACCTCCAAATTTTCGCTTCGCCCCGCATAGTTCGAAAGACTCCTAGAGTGTATTGTTTTTAACTATTCTGTAATTGACATTTTTATTGTGTCGTTGTTAGATCCACAAAATTAAAAATACCAAGTCAACCCTTTAAGCTGATCCGAGAGATCGACAAGGGAAAAAACTTATGAAATTGAAGTCAAGAAACGATCAAAAACACCTGCATAATTAATTTTGTGCCGGTGTTTTTTTATGCCTTATTTCATCCTGGAGGTAAACATGTCTGTAGAAACGATTGAGATTCTTGATTTAGAGGGTGTCCACCGAGCCTTAACTCGAATAGCCCATGAGATTCTGGAAAAAAATGCAGGGGTTGACGACTTGTTGCTGATTGGCATTCGCACCGGCGGAGCACACCTGGCAACACAACTGCAACAGAAAATCAACGAGATAGAGGGAACTACCGTCTCCATGGGTATTATTGATGTCACAATGTATCGGGATGATCTGGGCTCTCGCAATAATCTAGAGGTAGGGCAGAGTTGTATACGCGTTCCGGTCACTGACAAGAAAGTTGTCCTTGTCGATGATGTTCTCTATACCGGTCGTACGATTCGAGCCGCACTAGAAGCGGTTATCGCTCTTGGTCGTCCACAGAATATCCAGCTGGCCATTCTGGTTGATCGTGGCCACCGTGAGTTACCAATCCGTCCTGACTATATCGGTCGTAACATTCCTACTGCCCAGAATGAACAGATAAGGGTTGATTTTGACGATAATAATGCTGCTCAGGCAGTCCATTTACTTAGAAATTGATCTGGAGGTCACTGTATGTCTTTCAATCCAAAACATATTCTTAGTATCAAAAGTCTGACAACCGAAGAGATTAATTTTATTCTCAATACGGCGGACAGTTTCAAGGAAATCAATACCCGAGAGATCAAAAAAGTACCAACTCTACGAGGTAAAACGGTTGTTAACTTGTTTTTCGAAGCGAGTACCAGAACCCGAACCTCCTTTGAAATTGCCGGGAAGCGCCTATCTGCTGATACGGTTAATATCAGTGCTTCATCATCTTCCGTGGTCAAGGGGGAAACGCTGGAAGATACAGCACAAAATATTCAGGCGATGCACCCCGATATTATTGTTATGCGCCACGGTGCTTCCGGTGCCTGTGATTATCTGGCAGAAAGGCTGAACTGCTCAGTGATTAATGCCGGAGACGGAACCCATGAGCACCCAAGTCAGGCGCTTCTTGATGCTTTCACCATTCGTCAGCATAAAGGTGAGATAAAAGGATTGACCGTTACTATTGCCGGAGATGTCGCGCATAGTCGGGTCGTCCGTTCAAATATTTATTGTCTGAACAAGCTTGGGGCAAAAGTAAAGATAGTCGGACCTCGAACAATGTTACCTCCAGGACTTGAAAGACTTGGCTGCGAAGTCCATCATAACCTCAAAGAAGCGATAACCGATGCTGACTGTATTATGATGTTGCGGATTCAAAGAGAACGCCAAGGGAAAACCCTCATCCCATCACTGCGTGAATACTCAAGATTTTTTGGATTGAATGACAATAATCTCCAGTTGGCCAAAGATGATGCTATCGTTTTACACCCGGGACCAATGAATCGTGGTGTTGAAATTTCATCATCAGTTGCCGATGGCAAACAAAATGTCATTCTCGACCAGGTTGAGAATGGTGTCGCGGTGCGTATGGCTCTTTTGTATCTGGTTGCTGGTGGCGAGAAAATTCAGGATAGCTAATAATTATAGAAAGGTTGAAACGATGAAAATTCTTATTAAAAACGGGCGGGTGATTGATCCGGCAAGCAAGATAGATACGATTCAGGATATTTTGGTTGAAGATGGCATTATTACTTCGGTTGCCGAAGCGATTAATTCTGATGCTGAGGAGATAATTGATGCCAGCGGATTACTGATCACTCCCGGCCTGGTTGATATTCATACCCATCTCCGCGATCCGGGACAGGAATATAAAGAGGATATTATCTCCGGAACCCGTGCAGCGGCTGCCGGTGGTGTCACCTCTCTGGCGTGTATGCCGAATACCAACCCGGTCAACGATTCCTTCGCTATCACCAAATATATCATCGCTAAAGCAAAAGAAGAGGGGAGTGCTAATGTTTTCCCGATTGCTTGTATCAGTAAGGGGATGAAGGGAGAAGTTCTCGCGGAAATGGGAGAACTGAAAGAGGGTGGTTGTGTCGGTTTTTCTGATGATGGCGTGCCGGTTTCCGATGGTGAATTGATGCGCCGTGCGTTTGAATACGCAGATACTTTTGCAATGCCTATAATTTCACATGCCGAAGATCTTTCTTTGGTTGGCACTGGTTGTATGAATGATGGTCCAGTCGCTACGGAACTTGGTTTGAAAGGAATTCCCTGGGTTGCGGAAGATGCTGCAACTTCTCGTGAGATTATGTTGGCAGAGTTTACTGGTGGACGTTTGCACGTTTGTCACGTTTCCACCAAGGGGAGCGTAGATTTGGTGCGTCAGGGCAAAGCACGTGGTGTCAGAGTCAGCTGTGAAGCAGCGCCACACCATTTCACTCTGACCGATGAAGCGGTACGTGGTTATAATACCAATGCGAAAATGAACCCACCGTTACGCAGCCAGGAAGATGTTGATGCTGTTCGTGCCGGCTTGGCTGATGGGACTATTGATGCTATCGCAACTGATCATGCACCACACCATTATGATGAAAAGAATGTTGAATTTGCCACCGCCATGAATGGAATTATTGGTCTGGAATCACTACTGCCACTCAGCTTAAAGCTAGTTGAAGATGGCGTCATCGACCTGAACCAGATGATTTCACTTTTGACAAATCAGCCCGCCAAAGTTATCGGGATAGATCGTGGCACTTTATCAGTCGGTGCCGTTGCTGATATCGCCTTGATTGATCCGCAACTTGAGTGGGAATTCACGCTGGAAGGGCTCCATTCCAAAAGCAAAAACACCCCATTTGCTGGATGGAAAATGAAAGGGGCTGCAGTGAGAACCCTGCTGGCTGGAAAAACAGTTTTTGAGAGATCATTGTGACTTTCCAGCACATTTGCTAGTAAAACCGGGACTGTCCCCAGGGTCATCGGGGGCTGTCCCAGGCTTTTACGGTTTAGAAACTGCGTTGGTTCGCACAGCAAAATTCTGGGACAGCCCCCACGCGGGGACAGTTCCGATTTTGCTGAGTATTTACAAATAACTCTTTAAATTTAATACTATAGACATAGTAACTTCATTTAAACAATTAAGTATAGAGGTCTCAATGAAAGCAGTTTTAGCTCTTGCCGATGGCAAGTATTTTATTGGAAAAGCACTGGGTGCAATTGGTGAAGTCACCGGAGAGGTTGTTTTCAATACCAGTATGACTGGTTATCAGGAAATCCTGACGGATCCTTCATATCATGGCGAAATTGTCACTATGACCTATCCGCAAATTGGAAATTACGGGATCAACCCTGAAGATGTTGAGTCAGGTCGACCTTTTCTGTCTGGCTTCGTAGTAAAAGAATCGTGTCCTTTCCCTAGTAATTTTCGCTCAGAGATGAGTCTTGATAAATATCTCAAAGACAACAATATCGTCAGCATTGAAGGAATCGACACCCGTGCACTGGTGCGTCATATCCGGACTGTCGGTGCTCAGACAGGTATCGTTTCTTCAACAGATACTGATCCGGACCGTTTGATTGAGAAGGCGCGTAAAGCCCCCTCTATTGTCGGACGCGATCTGGTGAGGGAAGTCACCTGCAATGAGCCATATCAGCCATCAGAAGGGCTCTGGAAGTTAGGTGAGGGTTATGCTGATTGCAGCCAGCAACAATATTCATACAAAGTTGTTGCTTATGACTTTGGCATAAAACGTAATATTTTGCGGAATCTAACGACCTTGGGCTGCGATATAACCGTTGTTCCAGCAGCAACACCGGCGGAAGATATCATAAAGATGAATCCTGATGGTGTGTTTTTGAGTAATGGCCCAGGAGATCCAGGACCACTCCATTATGCACAAGATAATATTCGCAAGTTGCTCGGCAAGGTTCCTATCTTCGGTATTTGTCTTGGTCATCAGCTGCTTTCCATCGCGACGGGTGGTCGAACTTATAAACTCAAGTTCGGTCATCGTGGCGGAAACCAACCTGTATTGGATTATAAACGACAACGGGTTGAAATTACCTCACAGAATCACGGCTTTGCTGTTGATGAGAGCAGCTTGGATGACAAAATCAGGGTGACCCATATCAATTTGAATGACAATACTGTCGAGGGTATTCAACATCTCTCTGCACCTGCTTTCTCGGTTCAATATCATCCCGAAGCATCACCCGGGCCACATGATGCGCATTACCTGTTT
This sequence comes from Desulfuromusa sp., assembly GCA_033791405.1. Taxonomy (GTDB): domain Bacteria; phylum Desulfobacterota; class Desulfuromonadia; order Desulfuromonadales; family Geopsychrobacteraceae; genus Desulfuromusa. The sequence goes on along the minus strand of JASJGT010000351.1, from coordinate 1,455 downwards.
GAACGATTTATCGAAATGATGAAAGAACATAAAGGGGCCGACCATGCCGAAGCGTGAAGATATTAAAAAGATTTTGATTATCGGTGCCGGTCCCATTGTTATTGGACAAGCTTGTGAGTTTGATTATTCGGGTACCCAGGCATGTAAAGCTTTAAAAGAAGAGGGCTATGAAGTTGTTCTGCTCAATTCTAATCCGGCAACAATTATGACCGATCCTGATTTTGCCGATCGGACCTATATTGAACCGGTGACCCCTGACGTCCTGAGTAGAATTATTGCAAAAGAACGTCCTGATGCATTATTGCCGACTTTAGGTGGCCAAACGGCCCTGAATACTGCGGTTTCTGTCGCCGAATCTGGAGTTCTGGAAAAGTATAACGTTGAAATGATCGGCGCAAAACTCGATTCGATTAAAAAAGCAGAAGATCGTACTTTATTTAAGCAGGCAATGGAAAAAATTGGCATTGATGTCCCCCATTCTGGCTTAGCTCACAACTTCAATGAAGCGCAACAAGTTGTTGCCGAGATCGGTTTTCCAGCAATTATTCGGCCATCCTTTACCCTCGGTGGTACGGGCGGCGGTATTGCCTACAATCGTGAAGAATTTGAACGAATGGCCATGATCGGAATTGATGCTTCACCAACCAGTGAAATTCTGATCGAAGAGTCCGTTATCGGCTGGAAAGAGTATGAACTCGAAGTGATGCGTGACCTGGCCGACAACGTTGTCATCATTTGTTCCATCGAGAATGTCGATGCCATGGGTGTCCATACCGGTGATTCGATTACGGTAGCCCCTGCTCAAACGTTGACCGACAAAGAGTATCAACTTTTGCGTGATGCCTCTTTGAAGATTATCCGGGAGATTGGTGTCGAAACGGGAGGTTCCAATATTCAGTTCGGCATTAATCCGAAAGATGGTCGGATGGTGGTCATCGAAATGAATCCCCGCGTCTCCCGATCCTCTGCATTAGCATCTAAAGCAACCGGATTTCCAATTGCCAAAATAGCGGCGAAACTATCTGTTGGTTATCGCCTGGATGAGATCAAAAACGACATAACTCGCGAAACTCTTGCCTCTTTTGAACCGACTATTGACTATGTAGTCACCAAAGTCCCTCGATTTACATTTGAGAAATTCCCCCAGTCTGATGCAACCTTGACTACACAGATGAAGTCCGTGGGGGAAGCGATGGCAATTGGTCGCACATTTAAGGAAAGTTTACAGAAGGCACTCCGCTCTTTAGAAATTGATTCTTACGGTTTTGAAAGTAGAATTTTTAAAAACCCTGCAGAATATGTTCGCATGATAACAACTCGTGAACGGGATGAACTTACTTCTCAACTACAGATTCCCAACTGGGAGAGGATGTGGTATCTCGCCGATGCCATCCGGGCGGGATTCAGTATTGATCAAATCCATCAGTTAAGTGGAATAGATCCCTGGTTTCTGTC
>JASJGT010000350.1:0-2897 GCA_033791405.1 Desulfuromusa sp. | reverse complement strand
CGCTGGCTACTTCCTGAAAAGAAGAATTTAACGGGTTATGCTCTATATGATGCGTCGATTCATAAAGCGGCGGCAATAACTGAAAAACTCAGTTCTTTACCGGTACATCTGGATCAGCAGGAGCGTTTGTTCCAGCCGGGTGAAGCGCCGCAGGCAGCACTCTATTGTGGTTGGTACAGCCTTGGAAGATATGTTGATGCCTTTGATTGGCAACGTGGTGCGGTGGGCTATCATATTGCCAGCAGTGAGTGCACAACGTTGAAAAAAACCGGAAGTCAGGTCTGGTGCAAACGGATGTTAGAGGATGGTGTAGCGGCAACAGTCGGTCCGGTGGCTGAGCCCTATGTGCAGGGATTTCCGTTGCCGGAGCTGTTTTTCGGTTTTCTGCTGGATGGCTATTACACGTTGGTGGAAAGCTATTTCTTGAGTATACCCTATTTGTCCTGGCAGATGGTGTTGATCGGAGATCCCCTTTATCGTCCATTTCGGAATGTAACGGCGGAAAAATAAGGAGATACAGGTTGTGCCTCATGATACAGCTTCATAATATCAACGGATAACCAGGGCTATCGTGCGCCGACCTGGACGCAGTATTATCTCTGGCCTGTCTGAAGATACAGGGTATCACTTGGAGGTGGAGTGAGCAGATTTGTCTTTGCTGGTTTTTCCGATGAGCAAGTCAGTAGTGTCCGGTTAATGTTTTGCATGGATAAAAGTAGCTGGATTTAGTCCCGTATTTTCGAATCTCCCCCAACCCCTCTTTGCCAAAGAGGGGTGTTTTTAGACCTCCCCCTTTGGAAAAGGGATTGAGGAGAATTTTTACAGCAGGTTCAATATCAGCAATTTCCTAACCGGACACTGCTGTGAGCAAGTATGGAATTACTTATTGGATAGCTGGATAATGTAAGAAAAGTAACAACATTTTTTATCACTAGCAATTTCATCTTGATATCTCCCTTATTATAATATATACTTTGGGTATATACTTTGAGCGGAGGTTTTTATGAAAACAGCAAAAATTTTCCAGAATGGACAGAGTCAAGCGGTCAGATTGCCTAAAGAGTTCCGCTTCGACGAGAAAGAGGTCTACATCAAAAAAAGTGGTCATGTTGTCTACCTCATTCCTCGTACGGATTCTTGGGATATTTTATTCGACAGCCTGAAAAATTTTTCCAGCGACTATATGGTTGAACGCATACAGCCAGAGCAAGACAATCGGGAGAATTTTTGATGTTGATGCTTGACACAAACATCTGTATTTACATTATCAAGCAGAGACCACCAGAAGTACTCGAACATTTTCGGGATTACCAGATTGGCGACATTGCTATTTCATCAGTTACATTGGCCGAATTACGTTACGGGGTGGCCAAAAGCCAGTACCAAGATAAGAACGCCAAGGCTCTTGATGAGTTCATTATCCCTTTAGAACTCCTCTCTTTCGACGAGGGTGCATCTCTGGCTTATGGAGAAATTCGTGCTACGTTGGAAAGGTTGGGGACTCCCATTGGTTCCATGGATTTATTGATTGCTGCCCATGCCGTATCGTTGGGAGTGACATTGGTGACTAACAATATTCGAGAGTTTATCCACGTGCCAGGACTGAAAGTTATTGACTGGGTCAAGTGATCGTTGGATCGGATGCTCTCTCTCAGGGTTGAATACTTCGAAGTTTACTGCGGGATTGTTTATTCGGCCGATGTAAAGCTAATCAGGTGCTTATTGAAAAAGGCACCTTCCCTTTCGTTTGCTGCTGAACCGTCAGCGAATCTGGAAACTGTCAAATTCGCCAGTCGGTATTTCCAACTCAACTTGAAGGTCATCTACCCTCGCCATATCGGAACCACTTTTACACCAGTTAATAACAGCTTCGACCGCATCCTCTGTTCCTTCAAATACGGCTGTAACGGAGCCATCCGGATTGTTTCGACACCAGCCTTTGGCCCCGTACTGTTCAGCGGTATTTTTGGTACTTTGTCGGAACCAGACTCCTTGAACCCTTCCACTTACACGAATTTCTGCTCTGGTATTTGCCATTTTTATTGTTCCTGTCCAATCAGTTCAAGAAATTCGTTCTCACTGAGAATGGTGATTTCTAACTGTTCTGCTTTCACCAGTTTACTGCCTGCTCCCGGTCCAGCAACAACATAATCTGTTTTTTTACTGACCGAGCCGCTGGCGCGACCACCTTGGCCCTCTACGAGAGCTTCCCCCTCTTTTCTACTGAATTGTTCCAGAGAGCCGGTAAATACAAAAATCTTACCCTGTAAACTGTTTCCCGTGGTTGGGTTAGTACTTTTTGGATTGATTCCTGAACTGATAAATTCTTCGATGAGTTTTTTATTGTTTGCATCATTGAAAAAGCGGATCAGGCTTTCACTGACCTGTGGACCAATTTCATGAATTGATAGCAGATCTTCGCTATTGGCGGCAGCCAATGCTTCTAAACCGCCAAAATAACGAGCGAGTACTTTTGCCAGGTGGCTGCCGACATGGCGGATGCCAAGGGCAAAGATAAAGTTTTCCAGCGGCTGCTGTTTGCTCGCTGCAATAGCCTGTAGCAGATTGTCAGCCAATTTGTCGCCCATTCGATCAAATTGAAACAATTCTTCCCGGGTCAAATGATAGAGATCGGAAAGACTATTGACCAACTTCAGCCGCAACAGTTGATCGATGAGACGATCACCAAGCCCTTCAATATCCATGGCGCTACGGGAGCAGAAATGTTTGAGTGATTCTTTCAGTTTAGCAGGGCAATTCATCCCCTGACAGCGGGGAATCACTTCCCCTTTTTCACGACTCACTGGAGAATTACAGACCGGACAATGGGTCGGTTCAGGGATGGGTTGTTCATTGCCAGTGCGTTTTTCCTTGACGACCTGAACGATATCCGGAAT
>JASJGT010000349.1:0-9487 GCA_033791405.1 Desulfuromusa sp. | reverse complement strand
TTTATCCGCAAAGGAACCATCGGTTTGACTGTTTCCGGTGTTATCCTTTCAACTCTACACCAGGGAGCCTTGGGGGCATTGTTTGTATATGCTCCGGGGAAAGTTCACCCGCTCTGGTATTCCGCGCCATTTCAGTGGATTCTTTTCTTTATCTCGTCGATTCCCGCTGGACTGTGTATGGTGATCAGTGTCAGCACAGTTGTTATCTATACGATGAAGTGGCGCTGTGATAAGCGATTTATTGATAATCTTGATTGGATCACAATTGCCTTGGCCAAGGGCTCCGCAATGGGTTTGAGCACCTATCTTATTATGAAATTTATAGCCATTGCCCATGACAATGAGTGGGCGTACTTTTTCACCGGCTGGGGTGTTTGGTGGTGGTTCGAAATTCTTGGATTTGTTATTCTCCCGCTGGTTATTTTGTCTTACGGGATTCACAACAAACTGGTCGGTTTGTGCCGTATCGGAGCCTTCCTGACAGTTTTTGGTATTATCTTGAACCGCCTGAATACTGCCCTGATTACCTTCAACTGGCAGTTATATCAGGAAATTCCACACTATCTTGAGTTTATTATTGCGATTACCATTTTCGGTATTTATGTGGCGACTTATCGCTTTATTCTGGCTCGTTTGCCGATACTCTACAAATTTAGATCTCAGGCAGAGGAATAAAGGAACGGTCGTTTCGGATCAATAGAAAGCAATTAGTTCCTGCAAGTATTTAAGTAATAATCCCTGTTAGGTGGAGATATCCTTTGCCTGCCAGGGATTTTTATTTTACTATCGTCGAAATTCTAACTAACCAGAGAGAGGGCGTATGTTTGATAATCTGATCGCCAGAGCTATTGTGCCAGTCACTATCGCGGTCACAGGATTCGTTATTTTTGTCTGTATCCTGCTGTACTCCTTTGTCAAGTCAGATATGACAGCCGAGGCGATTCGGAACTTGGACAATTGTGCCAGCACCGTGGTTAAGTCAACAAGGCACGCTATGATGGAGGATGACCAGCGTGCTATACAAAATATTGTGGAAAATATTGGGACGCGGTCGGATGTTGGACTGATCAGAATTTATGATCAAGCTGGCAAAGTTCGGTACAATGGATCGGAAGAACCGGAAACCCTCTCAAAAACAATAGATGCCCACATTAGCGGATTTCTTCAGATCGATCCTTCGGCAAAAGAAAACGTCCGGCACGAAGTGGATCGTGCCAATGGCCATATTTCAGTTTCTTTACCAATTTTAAATGAACCAAAATGTTCTACTGCCGCCTGTCACTTCCATGCAGAAGATGAGCCGGTACTTGGATTTTTAAGCGTCGGGGTAGCCAGTGAAAATCTAGAGAAAACCCTTGCAGTGCTCCGATACCGGATGGTGATTTTCAGCATAATGGTGCTGTTCTTGACCGTTGGTGGCGTTACCGCGCTGTTGAGGATGAACCTCTTTCTGCCAATTCAACGGCTGACCTATAATGCTGAACAGGCGGCTCAAGGTGTTGCTGAGTATGACCTGCCAAAATCTGATCATAAACTTGGAAAGCTAAATAAAGATTTTCGCCTATTAGTCAAACAACGGGATCAGGCCTTGGAGGATTTAAAGGCTGTGGAAAGCCCGGATAGAAACGTAGACGATGGATCTCGATGACTCAAGAAACAGAAGCTCCTCTACCGGATATCAATCCACTGCGGAAGCAGGTTCAGGCGAAGATTAAAAGACTGGAGTTACACTCTAGTACCGGTCTTTGGATTCTTGCCCTGTTTACTATCCTTAGCATGGGTGCGTTTCATAATTTTGATTTTCTCCCACCACTAAGTGAGGGTATCCGTGCAGCGCTAGGAGCAGGTCCTCCGGTTAAGTATATCAACTGGGCTCTGGTGATGTACGGATTTTCTGCGATTATTCTTATTCTGACCCAGATGGCCAGTGATAAAAAACCGCGTGGTGCGTTAGGACACTTTGGCTACCTGGGCGCTTTTTATCTTTTTTATCATTTCTCTGAGGGGTTGAGTGAGAACTTCTGGGCAATTTTTGTGGTTGGATTAACAATTTTAGGATTGCAGAGCTATCATGTCTGGAACTATTACCATGAAAAAATTCAAGAGCAGATAGAGATTCTGGTAGAATTAGATAAACTGATGGATTAGTATTTACATGTGTTCTAAGGACTGTAATATCAAAGAACCCGCCCGGAAATGAGCGGGTTCTTTGATATTTGTTACTCGGTTCTGCTGGTAATTTCGATCAGGTGATATCCAAACTGAGTTTTCACCGGACCGAGAACCTTGCCAACCTCACCACTGAAAACGACCTCATCAAATTCTTTGACCATCTGGCCAGGAGAAAATTCTCCCAGAGCGCCTCCCTGCTTACCGGAAGGACATTTTGAATGTTTTTCTGCAATTTTCTCGAAGTCAGCACCGGCTTCAATTTCTGTCTTGAGATTATTACAATCATCTTCAGAAGGGACCAGAATGTGACGTGCACTTGCTTTTGCCATAGTTATTGTTCTCCTTGGAGTTTTGTTGGATCTGAATATCGCGATTCAGATTAAGCTGAGAGGTTGCTGGTTACAGCAACCGGCCAAAATCTTTATTGCAATTGTGACAGTGCCATTTTGGAGTAGTTTTATGAATCATGCAACCACCTGGAATAATTCTTCCCGATTCGAATCCCTCAACAATTGTTCTACTTAACCGTGGTTTGCCGTAGACAAAAATGGCGACATTGTTAGATGCACAGGCAGGGCAATCAGGGACGGTGGCAAAATTAAAATTATCATCTAATCCAAAGCTATCTGTATCGTCAGTGACAGATAGTGGATGGGAGCGGACTTTCCCGAATGAAGATAATTGTTGCTGTATTTTTTTAAAGAGTGACATGTGTCATTCATTTCTCAGAAATAACCGATTTTCGTGCCGCACCGCGAATTGTTCCACGAACAAAGGTTGGAGCCCCAGTCATTGGGGCTTCGGTCAACTGTTCAATTTTAAGACCGCTCGCATGGATTGCAGCAGCTGTATCACGAGTTAAGCGGCAATTTCCAGCACAGAGACTCCAAAAAGGTTCAATCCGATGTTGCCAGGTTCGGGTTGTTGGATGATTTGAGACGACATGCTCAAGAAAAAGAAATACCCCGTTCGGGCGCAATAAACGGTGGATCTCTTTGAGGCTGGTTTCGAGGCTGGGGACGGAGCAGAGGACCAAGGTGGAAACAATTGTGTCAAAGGAGGTATCTGGCATCTCTATCGACTCTGCTCCCCAGGAAGTAATATTGAATCGATCTTTTTGCAACTGACCCGTCTTGCGCTGCAGTTGCTTACGCATCTGGGTGTCTGGCTCACTAAGGATAATTTGAGAGACTCTATCTGGATAGTGGGGAAGGTTCACCCCTGTTCCTGCTCCAATTTCCAACAGTTCACCATCTGCTTGAGCCAGCAGTTCTTTGCGCCATTTTTGTAAGCAGCGTTTTTCAGTGCTCCGCATGGCATAATCGTAGCTTTTTGCCATCAGGTAAGAGTGTATTTGTTTCACGATCATTGGCAGGATCCACTTTTCTTATTGTGAGCCTATCCTGAAAAAAATGGCCAGTAAGACCATGACGTCTATTTATTACTATCATGGTTAAGTTTGTTGCCCCTGTCAAGAAGCTGAAAATAAGCAGTTTTAATTGATCCACAAATATAAAAAATTTGCCGTCCTCCGTTCTTGCAAGGCGGGAGGTGCTAGTTGTATATTTGCGCAATGAGTGCACTGATTATAAAAAATCTACATAAGTCCTTTGACGGGGTAGCTGCGGTAAAGGGTGTTAATTTCACCATTCACGAGGGGGAAATCTTTGGTTTACTCGGACCTAATGGTGCCGGTAAAAGTACTATAATCAACATGATTTCTGGAGTTGTCCGGCTGGGATCCGGGAGTATTAGCGCTTTTGGTTATGACAATCAGCGTGATTATCGCCACACCCGAAGGATGCTCGGGGTTGTCCACCAGGAGGTCGTTATCGATAATTTTTTTACTGTCGATCAGGCTCTCCGACTTCATGCCGGTTATTACGGTGTCAAAGATGATCCTGCTTGGCGCCAGTTATTGATTGAGCGTCTTGGATTAACCCCCCATTTAGATAAGGTAATGTTGAAACTATCGGGTGGCCTGAAGCGGCGGTTCATGATTGCCAAGGCGCTCATCCATCGACCACAATTACTCATTCTGGATGAGCCGACAGCCGGGGTGGATGTTGAGCTGCGCCACGGACTCTGGGAATTTGTCCGGGAAATAAATCGCCAGGGAACGACGATTCTGTTGACTACCCATTATCTGGAAGAAGCTGAGGAAATGTGTGACCGCATTGCGATCATGAACCATGGTGAGTTGATTGCACTTGATGAGACACAAAAGTTGATCCGAAGCCTGTCAAATCGCCAGCTCAGTCTGTGGCTGGAAGAACCTTTGATCGAGCCTCCTGAGGAGGTAAAGAACTATTCCCCACAATTGAAAGAGAATGGAAATGTTCTTCTTCTTCACTTGCCTGCTGGTGAAGGTGCCGGAAATATTTTAAGCCAACTTGTGGAATCAGGATTGAAGATTCGAGATATTGAAACAGATCAGAGTGGCTTGGAGGAGGTTTTTATCCATCTGACGGGGATAAAAGGGGGTGTGGATGGTCACCGACCAAAACAATAAATATTACCCTTGGCTCCCCTTTGCCACCCTGCTGCGCAAAGAAATTTTGCGTTTCGTCAGAGTTTCAACCCAGACCTTGTTAACCCCGATTGTGACGGCGTCATTGTACCTTTTTATCTTCGGAGCAACTCTGGGAGAGCGGCTTCATGTCCTGGAAGGGTTCAGCTATGCCCAGTTTGTTATCCCCGGGTTAATTATCATGGGGGTGATTAATAATACCTTTGCCAATACGTCGTCCTCTCTATTTATGTCCCGTTATCTTGGTGGCATTGTTGATCTGTTGGTGACTCCGGTCAGTCCACCACAATTCATTATGGCATACACTCTCGCGGCAATGCTGCGTGGGTTGTTGGTCGGAACAGTGGTTTGGCTGATTTCAACGCTGTTTGCGGTGTTGCCCTGGGAATCCCCCTTGCTGGCTATTTCGATGGCGGTTATCGCCAGTTTCCTCTTTGCTCAGTTCGGCTTGATTGCTGCAATCTATGCGCATAACTTTGATACACTTTCGATGTATAGTAACTTTTTAATTTTACCGCTGGTCTATCTTGGCGGGGTGTTTTATCCTATTTCTATCCTTCCCGATCCGTGGGGATCCTTATCTTATCTTAATCCGCTTTTTTATTTGATTGATGGATTCCGCCATGCGATTATCGGCGTCGGTGATACCAGCTATCTGATTGCTTTCGGAGTGAGTTTGGGGATTGCAACAGCATTGTTTATCTGGGCGGCCTGGCTGATTGGTAAAGGTTATCGATTAAGATCCTGAAATAGGTTGTGATAAGGACGGTAAAATGGACGATCATTTAGTCCGGGTAGTCAGCCCTGATGGTTTATTCCGTGCGGCAGCAGCGGTAACGACTGGACTGGTACGGACTATCTGTGAAAAACAGCAGACCGATTTTACTGCAACTGTTGCCCTGGGTCGATTATTGACTGGCGGTACTTTATTGGGTTGTCTGTTGAAGGGAAAACAGCGTCTTGCTTTAGTCGTAGAAGGAAACGGCCCCTTGGGGAAAATGAGCATTGAAGCAGATGCTGAGGGGAGAGTCCGTGGAACGATCCGCAACCCGGTGGCGAATTTACCCCCCGATGGAGATCATTTTGATGTTGCTGGTGCAATCGGTAAGGCTGGTTTTCTCCATGTGTGGAAGGATCTTGGTCTGAAAAAGCCCTATCAGAGTATGGTGCAACTGCAGAGCAGTGAGGTTGCTGAAGATCTGGCTTGGTATTTGACCAGTTCGGAACAGGTGCCATCCAGTATTGGGTTGGGAGTTGAACTTGATTCAACGGGACAGGTTGCCGTTGCCGGAGGATTTTTAGTCCAATCTTTGCCTCCCGGAAATTCTGAGCAGATTGAAATACTGACAGAACGGATAAAAGAGTTGCCCCCAACGACCAGTATGCTCCGGAAGGGGTTAACACCAACTGAAATTCTTGCCCGGATATTTGGTTCCTCCGAGTTTCATGTACAACAAGAGGTTCCGCTACAGTTTTTTTGCCCGTGTAACCAACTGCAGATTGAGCGGATGTTGATTGGTCTTGGCAAGCAGGAGCTGAATTCCCTTCTTGAAGGGGAAGAACCCGTTGAAGTTGTCTGTGAATATTGTCGTAAAAATTACAGCTTTAATCGTGACCAGATGAGTGAATTAATTAAATTGGCGAAATGAGGGCAAGCGTGTCTCCCTGTTAGTTTTTCTGTTAACTCTGTCTCCCACCCGGAAAGACAAAAAAAAACTTGAGTTAAAAAAACACAGATCAATTGAAAACAGCTGTTATCTCTGACTAAAAGTAGATTATTGCAGTTGGTTTAATTGCATACAGTATACGGTATTTCTCTTGACATATTGGGGGAATTATCCTAGTTTTTCACACGCTGTGGAGTATCCTGCCAGCTTGTGGGCACAGCTGAACGGTTCAAACTCTTCTATGGAAGGAGCAGTTTTTATGCTGGATATTTATTTACCGATTCTCATTGTCATGGGAATCGCTTTAGCATTTGCCATTGGGTCGGTTGTTTTATCCCGACTTGTTGGGGTGAAGAAGCCCAGTGAGGTCAAGTTGGCACCGTATGAGTGCGGTATGCCTCTGATCGGCTCGGCTCAAGAGCGTTTTTCCATCAAGTTCTATATTGTTGCGATGCTTTTTATTCTTTTCGATATTGAGGCGGTTTTTCTCTATCCTTGGGCGGTTATGTTTAAACGTCTCGGGGTTTTCGGTTTTATTGAGATGGGAGTGTTTATTATTATTCTTCTTGTCGGCTTTATCTATGTATGGAAAAAAGGAGCTCTGGAATGGGAGTAGAGCAACCAGAAGTACCTAAGACTCTTGGTAGTGGTTTTGTTACGACGAGTCTGGATAAATTAGTTAACTGGTCGCGAGCTAGTTCCATGTGGCCGCTGACTTTTGGTTTGGCATGTTGTGCTATTGAGATGATGGCAACCGGTGCCGCTCGGTTTGACCTTGACCGGATGGGGATTCTGTTCCGCGCCTCTCCACGCCAGGCAGATGTCATTATCATTGCTGGTACCGTGACTAAAAAAATGGTGCCAGTTATTAAAACAGTATACGAGCAGATGCCAGAGCCCAAGTACGTTATTGCGATGGGTGCCTGCGCTTCTTCGGGCGGTATCTTCGACACCTACAGTACAGTTCAAGGGGTTGATGAATTTTTGCCAGTCGATGTTTATATCCCCGGTTGTCCACCGCGCCCAGAAGGCCTGCTCTATGGTTTGATGAAGCTTCAGGATAAAATCAGGGCTGAGCGCAATACATTTGGTGCTGCTATTGGTGTTGGTGACGTCATTCACAACAAGGCCTGATGGCCGTCAGTTGATAACAGGGAAAATCAATGAGCGATCAAGCGATTGTTGAAAAATTGAAGGCAAAGTTCTCCTCCGAGATTTTGAATGTTGTTGAATTCCGTGGAGAAACAACCGTCACTCTCAAGAAGGAACAGATTGTCGATATCTGCACTTTCATGCGTGATGAATTTGGTTTTAACCTGCTTTGTGATCTTTGCGGGGTCGATTATATGGGAAAATCTCCGCGCTTCATGGTGGTTTACAACCTCTATAACATCACGCTAAAACAGCGCATTCGGATCAAGGCGCCAGTTGAAGAGCAAGATGCCAATATCGATACCGTCAGTACTGTCTGGGGAACGGCCAATTGGCATGAGCGGGAGTGTTGGGATCTGATGGGGATTAAATTTAATAACCACCCCGATTTGCGGCGCATTCTGATGCCAGCTGACTGGGAGGGGCATCCACTGCGCAAGGACTATCCTGTGCAAGGGCCAGATCGCGAGCCCTATAAGGGGCGGCTTTCCTAACTAAAACGTTTTAGGCACTTCTTAATCGGACGAGGCATATAATGGCAGCAAATACCGAAACAATGACCATCAATATGGGACCCCAGCACCCGTCAACACACGGCGTGTTGCAGCTGATCCTTGAGCTCGATGGCGAAATTGTGGTGAAGGCGACTCCGCATATAGGTTTTCTTCATCGTGGGATTGAGAAGCTTTCTGAGCATCGCACCTACCATCAGATCATTCCATTGACCGATCGGCTCGATTATCTGGCACCGATGAGCAACAATCTCGGCTATGTGCTGGCGGTTGAAAAGTTACTTGGAATTACTGACGAAATACCAGAGCGGGTTCAGCGAATTCGCGTCATCATGACTGAGTTGACTCGCCTCAAAAGTCATTTGGTCTGGCTGGCTTGCCACGCCCTTGATATCGGGGCAATGACAGTTTTTCTCTACTGTTTCCGTGAGCGTGAATGTATTACCGATATCTATGAAAAAGTTTCCGGTGCACGGATGACCTCCAACTACTTCCGTGTCGGTGGTCTTGCTGACGACCTTCCTGATGGTCTTGAGGGGGAAATTCGTACTTTTGCAGAATCGATTCCTGCCCACGTTGAAGAATATGAAGGTTTACTGACCGGCAATAAGATCTGGCAGCAGCGGACCATCGGTGTTGGTAAAATCAGTGCTGAAGCCGCTATTGATATCGGTATCACTGGCCCGGCGTTGCGAGCTTCTGGGGTCGATTGGGATCTCCGTCGCGATAACCCCTACAGTGGTTACGAAGATTATAGCTTTGAAGTGCCAGTCAGAACCGGCTGCGACACTTTTGATCGCTATAAGGTGCGCCTCGACGAGATGCGTCAGTCGGCTCTGATTGTTCTGCAGGCGCTGGATAAACTGAAGCCGGGACCAATTCTGGCTGATTGCCCTAAAGTTGTTCTTCCACCCAAGCAGGATGTTGTTAATAATATAGAAAGTTTGATTCATCACTTCAAGATTGTTACCGAAGGCTTCAAAACGGAACCGGGTGAGATTTATCAGGGTATTGAAGCACCCAAGGGTGAACTTGGTTTTTATCTTGTCGCTGATGGCTCAGCATATCCGTTCAGAATGAAGATACGTCCACCATCTTTTGTCAATCTGCAAGGACTGCCACAGATGGTGGAAGGAAAATTGCTGGCTGAGGTTATAGCCGTTATTGGGACTCTTGATATCGTTCTTGGTGAAATCGACCGGTAATCGTTTTACCCGTCTTGATAAACACGGTTGAGCCAAAACACGATGTTTCAAATGTATTGGATTGTCGGTAGATTTTACCGACTGTAAACGGCAGAAATGCCATAGACTTGATGAAGGAAGAGGATGGTCATGACGCCAGAAGTTCTGACACTCTCGGAAACACCTTGGTTATTTACAGGGGTCATGTTGGTAAAGATTGTAGTGGCTTTTGTAGCGACTTTGTTGATCGTCGCCTATGCGACCTACGCA
>JASJGT010000348.1:0-4616 GCA_033791405.1 Desulfuromusa sp. | reverse complement strand
TTTCGATCCCTGCAAACCGAGACCAGCCATCAAACCCTTCTGGTTGAAGAAAAAAGCATAAATCTCGTCGCGCCCCGTCGTTGTCGTCAGCGACTTTGCGACACCCTCATCGACAATGACAATGCTCGGGCCAACGCCAATCTCCCAGCCGTTGCTTGACACCAGAAAGTCAACGGCTTTATCGCTCATAAAAAACAGTGCGTAACCAAACTTCTGGGCGCCGGCCTGTAGACCATAAGAGGCCGCTACCGTGTTGTAGTACCCGGCCGTTGCGCCGTTTTTCAACAGGGAACCTTCCCCGAACTGGCCACCTACGATCAATCCCGCCTTGACGACATCAGGAAAAACGAGTACCGCTTTAGCATCGGAAGAAAGTGTTTTAGCTGCGGGCGAACTGGCATAAAGATCTTCTAGAGCCGCCTTGACATCCCTATCAATCTGCGCGGAACTCGCCGCTGCAACCGGTTGAGGACTTAGCAGAACAATAAAACTGAACAAAACCAAAAATCCGACCATGCTTCTGATGCTCTGACACATAACGTGATCCTTTCTTTTTGTTGTGATAACGAGATTCACCTAAAAGGTCCTGATTCCATAAACTAATGAAGTGCAACTGCTTGCCCCCCCTGACTTCAATCACGGATTCTGTTGCCCGATTGATGTCATTCAGATCATCTTTTTCATCGGCATTTCTTCATCTTTAACCTGGTTTGTGGGTTCTGCCACCTCATCCAGAGGTGGCAGAACTTCTTGTTCCATAGGGGTGGCTTCTTCTAGTTTCGCGGTTTGCACCTCATCGGCTTGAATCGGCAGGACAAACCAGCTGAACTACAATTAATCGACTTAATTCAATCCACACTCTTCGCGTTGAGAGTTTTACGACAGCGAAGCATCAGTTAACATTGACCACCACGAACTGGGTGCCTTGTGGTTGATAGTAAGAGCCTCCACACTGATGCAGGCTGATACCTTCAATGATTACGGTTGAGCAACCCTGCGGCAAGGTGGCAATAATGACAGACGTTCGGTGGATTCTCCGCCGCGTAGTTCTCCGGGCAACACCGGCAACACTGCCCGGGGTCAATGGCCTTCCGACGCGAGCTTCAGCTTGATTCATAAAGGGTTTGCCAAGATCGAATGCCCCGTTAGTTAAAATTTCAGCAGCCAACAAACAACAACTGAAAATGATGATCCTAAATAGAATTTTCATTATTTACCCTCCTGACCGATAACGAGATTGCCCAACGCGTCAATCTTAATGTTGGCAAGATTCTTTGCTCCCGGTTTTTCCAAAAACTGAAACAGTTCTGCCTTGATCACAGGCTTCGTATTCCAATCTCTGAATTGCACGGAGTACTGCGGTGCTGCGGCTTGCCATTTGCTGGTAATGACATATTTCATGGGCAACGGGGTTGTGCCGGTCTGCACCCAAAGCTGCCAATCCACCTTCTTTTCACGGAAGGCCAGATGATGGCATTCTACACCGTTGACATAGTCCGTACCCAGGTAGGCGCTGCTGACAACCCCTGGTGAAAGGATTGCATAGGGATCAGAGAAGAGCAGGTCTGCACCTGGGGCATCAAGGCCCATTTTTATTTCGACAGCCCTGATGGCATCATCGGCGCTACCGTCTACCTGATGCTGGGCATAAACATTCAGGTTTCCCCCATAGAGGGTCAGCAGTTTGCCGTCATAGATCATCTCAAGATCGGCGAACATCCCTTTTCGAGTGATAAGGAATTTATTGGGTCGCGCCATGACAATCTTAGAGACGCTGTTTAACTGCAGTTTCTGGCCGGAGTAGGTAATTATTTCGTTACCAATATCAGCATTCATGCTGAAAGCGTCTGTTTCGGCAAAATAGTTAGACATCGCTCGCAGAATCCGATCGGCCTCTGGGTCAACGTCATCTGCGGCAAAGACAATGTTCGGTACGATGCAGAGCAGCAAGAGGCTGAGAACAACCAGCAAATATTTACCTTTTGTAGGGCGGAGTAGATATTTCTTTTTCATGACAGCCTCCTTTATGATTTTCCTGCTGCTGACCAATCGGCCAATTATTATCAACTAGCAACCTGTCGGACTATCAATGGTCTGGCTGCAAATTCGTCTGTTTGGCTCATATTTCAGCTCCTTTTCGACCAATAGCTATGGCTATTACTCTCAAATGAGCCAAAATCTGTTCTCAAACGACCAAATTTTCGCTTCAGCCCTGATAATCCGACAGGCTGCTAGCGCTCCAAAATCTTTTTCTTTGCTTCTTCATACTCTTTGTCTGTAATCACTCCTTGATCTTTTGCCTGCTGAAGGTCCGATAGCTCCTGCCCTATGGTTGTATTCGTGGCTATGACCTCAGCACCGCCTCCGCCACAGCCTGAAATCAGTGTAGAAAGAATGAATACAAGAGTGATGGAAAATAGTTTGAATTTATCCACAATAAAGCTCCTTTCTTAGGTGTTCGTTTAGTTCTCCAGAATAAAATCCAGACTTACGCTAGTATTCGAAACGCAGATTTATTTTCTTTGTGTTTCAAAGGGCGATCTCAAGTTCCGGATTCCCTCTATGCAATAAATTTTTGTAGCTTAATTATTAAACCTGCTTTCGGATATTTATATCCCCCATAAGGAGCTAAAAATGGGGGAGGAGCCGGGATTAAAACTTGATGGTTTTAATGACTGGACTGACTATTGTAGCTGTGTCAAAATAAATTATTTAAGTAAGTTCATTTTAAGTAATACTGGAGAAGTTACGGAGATTTTGTTGAAGAATCTTGTTAAAACATTAGTGATATCAGGTTTCATCATCTTTGCGTGCAGCATGCCTCTTTTCGCCCAGAACCCTCCCGCCAATAAAAATTTAGCAACTGGTCAGTTCCTGCCAAAAAATCTTCTTACGCCTGAAGAGCAAAACTGGTTAAAAACTCATCCCGATATTCAATTCGGATTTGCCGAAAACTTTGAGCCTTTTTTCATTCTCAATAAAGATGGCACTCACAGCGGTGTGCTTGTTGATATCTTTAAGCTCTTGAATGAGAGTCTTGGGATGAATATAGGGATACAGGTTGCTCCACTTCCTGACACTCTCCAAAAAGTAAAGAACCTGGAAGTCGATGGGATACTGGCCATGCAACCCAAAAACGCGGTCAAAAATGGACTATTGCCGACCGATGGATATATACATGCATACCCTGCAATCATTGCTCACAGGGACGCGAAATTTTCAAATCCTGCCGATTTTGCCGGCAAAACTGTAGCGATTATAAATAAAGTCTATTTTGCTGAAGACATCATCCAGCGGTATGGCGGTCAGGCAAATATCCTCAGGGTTGCGAATTCTCTGGAAGGATTGAAAGCGGTTCAAAACAATTCTGCGGACTGCTATATCGGGCTGGCATCAGATGAATTTACCCTTAACAAATACCAGTTCTTCGGATTGGAATCTAAATATATTTTCTTTGAATACACAGACCTGGTTGGCTATGCCATAAGATCCGATTGGCCTGAACTTGTCTCCATCCTGAATAAGGGAATAGCCAGTATTCCGGAGACAAAGTTTGAAGCCATTGTAAGCAAATGGATGAATATGCATTCCGTAGATAAACATCTACGCTTGACTGGCCGGGAACTGGCATGGCTGGCATTGGACCACAGAATCAGAGTTCCTGTTTTTGACACCCCACCGCATATCATTCTGAGAAAAGGTGCCGAACCTGTGGGGATTTCCATAGATTATCTGAACTTGCTTTCAAAACGTACCGGGATGAAGTTCGATTTGGTTTTTTCCGCAAAAACAATTTCGGAGGCTCTCGATGGAATAAAAATGCATCAGGGGCCAGACCTGATCACGGCGATGGAACAGACACCGAAGAGGGAAAAGTCGATTCTTTTTTCAAAGAATTATTTCAAGTCACCTTATGTGATCTTCTCAACTACGGAGAATGAAGAGTCCATTTCCGGCATGACTGATCTTGTTGGCATGACAATAGCCCTGCCAAAAGGAGCGGCCATTTATACAATGGTCAAGAGTGAATATCCGCAACTCACCATTGACGGTTATGCTACCGATGCCCAGGCCATTGATGCCGTTGCCGAGGGAAAAGCGGATGCTTATATTGGCAGTCTGACCCTGGGCTCATTTCTTGTTTTGGAAAAGGCTTTGCCACGTTTAAGAATTGTCGCTCCCGGTCCCTTTGACGATCAGGCGTTCTCCCTGGGGATACGCAACGATTGGTCCGAACTTGTCAGCATCATCAACAAGGGCCTTGCCACCATAACGGCTGAGGAACATGCGGTGATCCAGAATAAATATATTTCAATACGTTACGAAGACTCTGGAAGAGCTGTCCTGGTAAAGTGGTTTATTTTGATTGGCGGTCTCGTATCAGGCATTCTCCTCATTTTCGTTTTATGGAACTATACTCTTAAAAAACTGGTCAAGCAGCGCACTATCGACCTGAAAAACGAAATGTCCGAGCACATACGGACGAACGAGGCCCTTATTGAAAGTGAAGAACAATATCGGGGCCTGGTTGATAACGCCGTTTCGGGGGTTTTTAAATCAAGGATTGATGGGCAGCTCATTTTTGTTAATAAGGCAATAGCACTTTTGTGCGAATA
>JASJGT010000347.1:0-16030 GCA_033791405.1 Desulfuromusa sp. | reverse complement strand
CTGACATCATAAATCGTTATCAATCGAGTGTGTTTCCAGCAGAGCAGGCGGGTCAAAGTTTCTAAATTGGCAAAAATGATTTTTTTGAACCGGCAAAACACCTTTTTATTCTTGCGAACAAAGCAAGTCGGAGCTAGTATTGACAAGGAACCTTCAATTCTTCAAACGGTTATTCATGTTCAATGAGTATTAATTTTATTCAACTTGAATATGAAAGACCGTTCTTTTGTATTGTTTGTGGATGTTGTTGATAAAATCATGCGCTTCAAGGAGGACACATGAAGATCAAAATGAGGAGAACACTTACTGGATTAAGTGCGCGAAGCACTTGTCTAACCCTGCTGGCGTTGGTATTGGCTGCCACCTTTACCGCTCCAGCTTTTGCTTTTCAATTTGGGTCCGGCGATTTAACGGGAAGTCTGGATACGACACTTTCTTATGGCCTCGCCTGGCGGTTGGAAGATCCTGACAATGCTATCTTTCGTGAAGGCTCTGCGCCCAACCTCACTGGTGATGCGTATTCACAGAATTACAATGACGGCAACCTCAATTACGACAAAGGTGACCTGATCAACAACACCGCAAAAATAACCAGTGAATTGGCGCTTCAATACAAGAGATTTGGTCTCTTTGTGCGTGGTACTGCTTTTTATGATTTTGAAAACAACGATGGTGACCGTGCCAGAACGGAGCTAAGAGATAAAGCCCTTGACCTGGTTGGCAAGGATGCCCAACTCCTTGATGCCTACGTGACCATGGATTTTGAACTGGGGGCAATGCCGGGACAAATCCGGGTCGGCTCTCAGGTTTTAAGTTGGGGTGAAAGTACCTTTATCCAGAATGGCATCAACGTCATCAACCCTTTTGCTGTCAGCAAGCTTCGTGTCGCTGGTGCCGAACTCAAAGAAGGCCTAGTTCCAGTCGGTATGGTTTCAGCATCGATCAGCCCAACTGAGAATATCACTTTTGAAGGCTTCTACCAGTACGAGTGGGAAAAAGTTGTTATTGACCCACCGGGCTCCTATTGGAGCACCAACGATTTTGTCGGTGAGGGTGGTGACAAAGTTATGCTTGGCTGGGGAGATCTCGATGATCAAGGCAACCTGCCAGCAGAAGATACCCTGATGGGAGTTCCCAGAGCGTCTAATATTTATGCTGATGACTCGGGCCAATATGGTGTTGCCATGCGTATTTTTGCACCAGGGTTAAATGATACAGAATTCGGCTTTTATTTTATGAACTATCATAGCCGCCTCCCCGTTATCAGTTCATGGACGGGGGATGTGGATGGATTTACTGCTGCTGGAACAATCTCAGCTGTAGCTCCTACCATTATTGGAACAGTTATTGCCGCGGGAGGGGATCCAACCGGCGCTATTGCAACCTATACTCCTGTTATTGGTGCAGCAGCGGCAACAGCAATTGCCGGTTCGACAGCTCAAGCTTATGCAGCTTCCGGTGGTGATGCTGCTATTGCAGGTGCTACAGGTGGGACAGTTGCAACAGTTTACGCAACTGATGCTTTTGCAAAAACTGCCCGCTATCAGGTTGAATATCCAGAAGACATCAAACTTTACGGTGTAAGCTTCAATACTTTGCTGCAAAAGTCTGGAGTCGCTCTACAGGGTGAAATTTCTTACCGCCAAGATGTTCCTCTACAGTTAGATGATATTGAACTTTTATTGGCAACCTTGGAACCTCTTGGTATTGCCAGCGTCCTTGGTCCAACAGGGAACGCACCGCTCGATCCAACCTATTCTCAATTTGACACCGTCACACCGTATGATATCAACGTTCTCAACGGTGGAGAGTCCGTCTATATTCAAGGCTATGATCTCTTTGATGTCACTCAGGCACAGATGACAGCAACCAAACTTTTCGGACCAACTCTAGGCGCAAGCCAATTTGCCTTTGTTACTGAAGTGGGAATCACTCATGTTCACAATATGCCAAGCAAAGCTGAAATGAGATTGGATGGCCCCGGCACTCCAGTTTCAGGGAACCCGAACCACTCTCTGGACACAGCTATCTATCCTCTTGCTGCTCATCCCGGCAAAGAGTTCGAACCTGCTAGTGCCTATGCTGATGCAACTTCATGGGGATATCGGATGATTGCCAAGCTTGACTTTAACAATGCCATCGGCGCTGTGACTCTGTCACCAAGGATTGCTTGGGCGCATGACGTCAACGGAACAACACCTGGTCCTGGCGGTAACTTTATTGATGGTCGCAAAGCTGTCACATTAGGTCTTGGTGCCAATTACCAGAACCAATGGACTGCCGATTTAAGCTACACTGATTATTTTGGTGCTGGTCGTTACAACCTGGTCAATGATCGCGATTTCGTGGCCATGAATATCAAATATTCATTCTAATTATATAGGGAGCTAATATTATGCTGAAAAACGCATTAACTTGGGCATTTGCCCTGCTGCTGGTTACGGGTCTGGCGAGCCAATCTTTGTCTGCGATTTCTGCGGATGAAGCTGCCCGATTGGGCAAAGATTTGACCCCGGTTGGAGCTGAGAAAGCTGGAAATTCTGACGGGACTATTCCTGCTTGGGACGGTGGTATTACTGCACCTCCTGCTGGTTATGAAAAGGGGATGTACCATCCTGATCCCTATGCTGCTGACAAAGTGCAAGTCACGATTACTGCTGCCAACATGGATCAGTACAAGGACAAGCTGACTGTTGGCCATCAAGAGATGCTTAAAACCTACGATAGCTTCAAAATGAACGTCTATCCGACCCATCGCAGTGCATCGTCGCCACAACGCATCTACGATATGACCAAGAAAGTTTCCCAGACCGCCGAGTTGATCAATGGAGGCGACGGCGTGTCCGGAACGGTCAACGGGATTCCTTTCCCGATCCCCAAAAGTGGAATCGAAGTGCTCTGGAATCACATGCTCCGTTATCGTGGCGATGTCGCTTCGCGTAAAATTGCTCAGGCACCAATGACTCGTGGCGGTGGCTATACTCTGGTCCAGTTTGAAGATGAGTTCAGCCTGATTTATTCGCAAGCAGGAATGACAGAAGAGAAACTTAAAAACCGCATTTTGCTGTTCCGGCAAGAAGTTACTGCACCAGCCCGCCTGGCTGGTAATGTTCTGCTGGTTCATGAAACCTTGAACCAGGTTCAAGAGCCACGTGCTGCATGGGTCTATAACCCAGGTCAACGCCGTGTTCGTCGCGCTCCTAACGTTGCTTATGATAATCCGGGAACAGCCGCCGACAGCCTGCGGACTTCGGATCAATTTGATATGTTCAACGGTGCCCCAGATCGCTACAACTGGAAACTTGTTGGTAAAAAAGAGATGTATGTTCCTTACAACAACTACCTGCTCCACAGCGATAAATTAAAGTACAAAGATATTCTGACTCCGCTACACGCTAACCCAGAATATATGCGTTACGAACTGCATCGCGTCTGGGTTGTTGAAGCAACCTTGCGCGAAGGTTCACGCCATCTGTACAAGAAGCGGACTTTCTATATTGACGAAGATTCCTGGCAGATTATGGTTGCCGATAATTATGACAACCGTGATCAATTGTGGCGGGTTTCAGAAGCTCACTCCATCAACTACTACGAAGTTCCAACCTTCTGGACAACGCTAGAAACCCATTACGATCTGCAGTCTGGGCGCTATCTGGCTCTTGGTTTGGATAATGAATCCGAGATGTACGATTTTGGTATCACCCGTACTGATCAGGATTATTCACCAGGCGCTCTGCGTCGTGCAGGTCGTCGTTAATTGGCGTCGCAAAAAGTCCGTCCTACTGCGTTACAGCGTTTTTTCAGGATCTCGACATACATTGTGTATGTCTTCACCCCTGAAAAACCACTAAGCCTTGTAGAACTAAATTTTTGCTTAGCCAATATATGATTATTATCAACTACTGGCCGAGTCGGTAACGGCTCGGCCATTTTTTATGCCTTTTTTGAGTGCATTAAATATGAAAAAAATATTTGGACAATCCTACAGTTTAAAGTTCTCTATTGCTGCAAGCTTATTTATCTTTCTGGGCAGTATCACCCCAGCCCTTGGCGGAGAGACTGCAGTGATCGCACCGTTGGCAACTCACTCATTGTTGCTCGATGCCCAGCGTATTGAAGATACCTTGATTGCCGTAGGAGA
Source organism: Desulfuromusa sp. (assembly GCA_033791405.1). Taxonomy (GTDB): domain Bacteria; phylum Desulfobacterota; class Desulfuromonadia; order Desulfuromonadales; family Geopsychrobacteraceae; genus Desulfuromusa. The sequence goes on along the minus strand of JASJGT010000347.1, from coordinate 11,889 downwards.
ACGCGGACATATTTTGATCAGCGAGGATAGCGGGACTAGCTGGAATCAGGCTCAAGTACCGACACGGGCAACCCTGACCGGGATTTATTTTATCGACCGCCAGAATGGTTGGGTTGTCGGTCATGATCAGGTCGTCTTGCGAACCAGAGACGGTGGCGAATCATGGGAGCTGGTTTACGAAAACGCCGAGGCGGAAAGTCCTCTTCTGGATGTCTTCTTTCTTGATTCCAAGCATGGTTATGCCATCGGTGCATACGGCCAGTTTTTGGAATCATTCGATGGTGGCAGCAGCTGGAAGGGTCGTTGGATAGGTGAGGATGATTTTCACCTCAATCAGATGATCGCTGTTGAAAATCAACTGTTTATCGCTGCCGAAGCTGGCTTTGTCTATCGTTCAGATGATGATGGGGAGAACTGGATTTTATTGGAACCTGGTTATCACGGATCATTTTTTGGTATCTTTCCTGCGGAAGAGAACCGTCTGTTGTTGTTTGGTCTGCGCGGACACTTGTTTCGTTCAGATAGTGCCGGGGAGAGCTGGAGTCAGGTTGCAACCGGAACAGAGGCAAGTTTGACCAGTGGACTGCGTCTGGATGATGGAACTCTGGTGATTACCGGTTTGGCCGGAGCACTGTTAACCAGCCAGAACAATGGTAACAGTTTTGTCCTGTATCAAGACCCAGATCGCAAGGGTTTCAGTAAATTACTACAAGCAGCTGATGGCAGTATTGTTGCTGTAGGAAATTTTGGAGTGACAAAATTGTCTCCAAAAAGTATTCGTCAATAAAAGCAGGTAAGGGTAGCTGTCAGACGTTGACGGCACCTCTGTAGGAGATTTAGATGAAGATTGATTCCTTAAAATCGGGACTTGAAAAGCTTATATTTAACAATCGTCCTATTTTATTAGGCTTTTTTATCCTGGTAACCCTGCTCATGGCCTATTCGGCCACCAATCTGCGGATTGATGCAGGATTCAGCAAGCTGCTGCCACTCAAGCATGAATACATGCAGACCTACATTGAGCATCGTAAGGAATTTGGTGGTGCTAACCGAGTGCTGATTGCTCTGATGGCAAAAAACGGCGATATCTTTACCCCCGAGTTTTTTGAGACTCTGGAAAATGCAACAGATGATGTGTTCTTTATCCCTGGGGTCGATCGGGCTCAGGTCAGTTCTTTATTTACCCCGAATGTCCGTTTTACTGAGGTTGTTGAAGATGGTATTGCCGGAGGTAATGTTGTCCCCGCAGATTTTAAACCGACGCCAGAAGGACTGGAAAAAGTTCGCAAAAATATCCTCAAAGCAGGGATTCTAGGACGTCTTGTTGCCAATGATTTTACTGGTGCGGCGATCAGTGCTCAGCTATTGGAGATCGACCCTGCGACCGGAGAAAAACTGGATTTTATCAAGGTGTCGCACCTGCTTGAAGAGCAGATTCGTGATAAATATCAGAGTGATCAAGTTGACGTTCATATGATCGGTTTTGCCAAGGTTATCGGCGATATTGCCGATGGTGCAAAACGTGTCATCCTGTTTTTCTTTATTGCCTTCGTGATTACTTCTCTGCTGGTCTTTCTCTACACCCGCTCCTGGATTCTTACCCTGATTCCACTCAGTTGTTCACTCATTGCGGTCATCTGGCAACTTGGATTGCTGCCAGTTCTCGGTTATGGCATTGATCCGATGGGGCTGTTGGTTCCCTTCCTGATTTTTGCTATCGGCGTCAGTCATGCTGTACAGATGATTACCGCCAATACAGCTGAAGTCCGTGCGGGTGCTGATCGTCTGGAAGCGGCCAAATCCAGTTTTCGACAACTTCTTATTCCTGGATCCATTGCTCTGGCCAGTGACACTATTGGCTTTATCACTATCTATTTGATTGACATCAGGGTTATTCAGGAGATGGCAGTTACTGCCAGTCTGGGAGTTGCAGTTATTATCTTGACCAACCTGATTCTGCTGCCAATTCTCCTTTCCTACGTTAAAACCGGGCGACGCTACAAGCGTCGGGTTGATCATCAAACACAACTCTTGAAGCCAGTCTGGCGTTTCTTTGAGCGGGCAGCAGAGCCAAAATCTGCAACCGTTATTGTTGTGGTAGCCATTGTCCTGCTTGGTTTCGGTCTTTGGAAAGGATCCGATATCAAAATTGGGGATATGCACCAAGGTGTTCCAGAACTGCGCACTGATTCGCGCTACAACCAGGACAGTAAAGTCATCACCGAACATTTTTCTATCGGTGTTGATCTGATTACGGTGATTGTTGAAACCAAACCGGATGGCTGTATCGATTACGATATTATGACCGCTATCGACCGTTTTGCCTGGCACATGAATAATGTTGCAGGGGTACAGTCGGTCATCGGGCTACCTGGAATTGCAAAAATGATTAACGCTGGCTGGAACGAGGGCAGTCAGAAGTGGCGGGTGTTGCCGCGCAACCAATCGACCATGGTTCAGGCAGTTGGTTATGTCCCAACCAGCAGCGGCCTCTTGAACTCTGATTGTAGCGTCATGCCGGTGATGATTTTTACTAAAGATCACAAAGCCAAAACCATTGATAAGATTATCTCAGAAGTTAAAGCTTATCGGGATCAACATAGCGGAGATGACGTTACATTCAGACTGGCAACCGGCAATGTCGGGGTGATGGCAGCAACCAATGAAGAGGTTTCTGCTGCACAGTTTCCGATTTTACTCTACGTGTTTGGAGCGATTATCCTGCTCTGTTTCTATGAATTTCGCTCAATCAGGGCGGTGCTTTGTATCATCCTCCCTCTTGGTCTGGTTTCGTTGCTTGCTTATGCGTTGATGAGTATTCTCCAGATTGGCTTGAAGGTTTCTACTCTGCCAGTTGTCGCTTTGGGGGTGGGTGTCGGTGTTGATTACGGTATTTACATTTTCAGTCGCTTGCGCAGTTACCTGAGAAAAGGACAAACGTTACAGGAAGCCTACCTGCATACCCTGGCAATTACTGGAAACGGGGTTGTTTTTACCGGTGTGACTTTGGCTATCGGTGTTGCAACATGGATTTTCTCCCCCCTCAAATTTCAAGCTGATATGGGTATCCTGCTAACCTTCATGTTCCTGGTCAATATGCTCGGAGCAATCCTGCTTCTCCCGGCTCTCGCACATTTTCTTCTGCCGAAGTCAAAACAAGAAGACTAGGAGGCTGTCGGGTTTAACAAGAATCTACTACGAACCGTAATATCCGATAGCCTCCTACAATTAATCCAGCATCTTAGAAAGCGACATCCCTTCTCCGACGGGAGAGATGTCGCTTTCAATCCTTCTATAAAGACAAATTATAGATCGTCAACAAGAAGCCTTTTTGACTGCCTCTGGTAAAAATATCTCCAAAATAGAAATATGTTTTAGTTTTGGTTGACCTGAACGTAAAAGGCAAGTAGGATAATAGATAAGGTAAAAATCGAATATTTTATCTGCCTTTCCATCACTAGTGGGAATGTTCTGTTATTCTTGGTCTTACGTATACGTAAAAATCAAACCATAGCTAGAGCTGTCATGATGAAAAAAACTGAGACTACAAGCCCTCCTTATCGCTCAATTCCACAAATGTTACTGACCAATGCGGCGAAATATTCCGATCAACCCGCCATCAGCTTTAAAAAAGGTGGTGGCTACCTGACTCTGAGCTATCAGCAGCTCTATACCCGAGTCCTGATGACGGCACGTGGTTTACGCAAGGCGGGAATGCAACCGGGCGACAAAGTGGCAATCTTTTCTGAAAACCGCGCTGGCTGGGTTATTGCTGACCTGGGAATTCAATCAGCTTTAGGTGTCAGCGTACCTATCTACGCAACCAACACCGGCGCGCAGGCCGCCTATGTGATCAACCACAGCAACGTAAAGATCGTTTTTGTTTCTGATCGGCTCCAATATGAAAAACTGCTTGCGGTTCGTGAGCAAATCCCCCAAGTTGAGCTCGTTATCTCTTTTGAGCGTTTTCTAGGCGAACGACAGCTGCCGGTTTATACCCTCTACCAGCTGTCGGAAATTTCTTATCCAATCAAGGACGATGAGAAACAACAGATCGAGGAACTGATTTCCTCCATTAGTCCAGAAGATCTGATCACGATTATTTACACCTCAGGAACCACAGGGCAGTCTAAAGGGGTCATGCTGACCCAGCATAATATGGTGATTAATGCCTGGGACGGCATTCAACTCGCTGGTGAAGACAACATGGCCGGAACATTTTTGAGCTTTCTTCCCTTGAGTCATGTGCTGGAACGTACTGCTGGATACCATTCAGTTTTAATGATTGGCGGACATATCGCCTTTGCCGAGGATGTCAACAAAGTTGTCGAAAATATTGTTGAGGTTAAACCGACAGCGATGATCAGTGTGCCGCGTTTGTTCGAAAAAATCTATTCGCGCATCTACGAAAGTATCCACCTGCTGAGCCCGCTGAAGCGGCAGATGTTCCACCAGGCCATCGAAGTAGGTCGCGAGTATATCCAGAAAAAGTACATCGAACATCAGCCAACTGGGCTGCTCGGGCTCAAATACAAAATATACGACAGACTGGTCTTCCGCAAAATTCGAAATCGCTTCGGTGGAAATCTGAAATTTTTCATCAGTGGTGGTGCGCCGCTGGACAAAACCATCAATGAGTTCATGTGGATCATCGGCATTCCGGTTTTTGAAGGTTATGGTTTAACTGAAACCAGCCCAGCTGTCACCTTGAACAGTTTGGATGAAAACCGCTTTGGCTCTGTGGGAAAAGCTCTGGGTGATGCAGAGTTCAAGCTGGCCGAAGACGGTGAGTTGCTGATCAAGGGATCAGTGGTTATGCGCGGTTATTATCGCGATGAAGATGCCACCGCCGCCGCTTTTGTGGATGGCTGGTTTAAAACTGGTGATATTGCCCGGATTGATGAAGATGGTTACGTTTATATCATCGATCGGAAAAAAGAGATTATCGTCACCGCCGGGGGTAAAAATATTGCCCCACAGCCGTTGGAAAATTCACTCAAGCTGGATAAATATATCTCCCAGGCTTATATCCACGGCGATAGAAAATCCTTCCTGGTCGCCCTGTTGACACCAAACCTGGAAAGAGTGATTGAGTTCGGTCATAGCAACCAGATCGACTACTTAGGGGTCGATGATCTGGTTGCAAATCATCTGGTACAACAACTATTTGCTGAACGAATCGAACAATTTAACCAGAATCTTCCACCCTACCAGACAATCAAGAAATTTGTGGTTCTCCCGCGTGAGTTTTCCACTGAAGCGGGTGAATTGACTCCCACTATGAAATTGAAACGTAAGGTTATTTACGACATGTACAAAGAAAAAATCGAACAACTTTATCTGCACAATGGCAACGGCCAGAGCGCCCAACCGCAATCGGAGAATGGAGGAACAAATGAGGCAGATTAATCGTGTTGCCGTACTTGGTGCCGGGGTTATGGGGGCGACAATTGCTGCCCATCTCGCCAATGCTGGTCTGGAAGTTTTATTGCTCGATATCATCCCGCGCGAACTGACCAGCGCAGAAGAAAAACAAGGCTTAAATCTGGAAAGTCCACAGGTTCGAAACCGGATTGCCAGTGACGGGCTGAACGGTCTGCTGAAAATGAAACCGGCACCATTCTACCTGAAGCAGTATGCTGGACAGATCGATATCGGCAATTTTGACGATGATCTGGCAAAGTTGAAGAATTGTGACTGGGTTATTGAAGTCGTCATTGAGCATATGCCGATCAAGAAAGACCTCTTGACCAAAGTCGTACCAAATCTGGCTGAAGGGGCTATCTTATCGACCAATACCAGCGGTTTATCGGTCAATGAAATGGCCGAGATGCTGCCAGCAGAAGTCCGTAAAAACTTTTTGGTGACACACTTTTTCAACCCACCACGTTACATGCGTTTACTGGAAATTGTCCCCAGCCAATATACCGATCCTGAAATTGTGTCGAATCTGGCCGATTTTATCAGCCGCCGTCTGGGTAAAGGGATTGTTTACGCGAAAGACACACCCAACTTTATTGCCAACCGGATTGGTGTTTTCTCTATTTTCAATGGAATAAAACACATGCTTGATCTGGAGATGACCGTTGAAGAGGTTGATAGTATTGCTGGTCCAGCCACCGCCAGACCAGGATCAGCAGCTTTCCGTACCAGTGACCTGGTTGGCATCGATACACTGGTTCATATCTGTAAAAATACCTATGAATTACTACCAGATGACGAATCTCGCGAGACCTTCCTGATCCCCGGCTTCATGGAGAAGATGGTTGAAAAAGGGCTCCATGGGAATAAAAGCAAAAAGGGTTTTTATAAAAAGGAACAAATTGACGGGAAACGTCAGATTTATTACTACGATTACAACAGTGGTGAATTTAAACCTGCCGAAAAACCAAAGTTTGCGTCAGTGGTTGCGGTCAAAATGGTTGATGATCCAGCACAAAAAATCAAAATGGTGGTCAATGGTCAGGACAAAGGAGCCGAATTTGCCTGGCGCTCATTACGTGACACATTGATTTATACCGTCAATCGCGTTCCCGAAATTGCTGATGATATTGTCAATATCGACAACGGGATGAAGTGGGGATTTAATTGGGAAATCGGCCCCTTCGAGATGCTTGATGCGATTGGTGTCCAGAGTTTTGTTAAGCGGGCGAAAAAAGATGGCGTTGCCGTTCCGGAAAGACTGGAAGGGATAGAAACCTTCTACCGCTATAACGATGCCGGACAGCAAGAGTACTATGACCTACTTGAAAAAACCTACCAGCCGGTACCGCGCAAAGAGGGTCAGATTAACCTGCAGATTCTTAAAAAAACCGCTGGAGTTGTAGAAAAAACTTCCAACTGTTCGCTGATCGATCTGAGTGATGGTGTTTTCGGTTTAGAATTCCACTCTAAAATGAATTCCATCAGTGCCGATATCCTTTCGATGACCCATAAAGCGATCAAGCGTGCGGAAGAAGAAGGTGTCGGGCTGGTAATCGGCAACCAAGGGGCAAACTTCTCTGTTGGTGCAAATTTGATGATGTTAGCCGTCGCCTTGGCTGAAGGTGCATACGAGGATATCGATCTGAGTGTGCGTGCTTTCCAGAAAGCAACTATGGCGGTCAAATACGCTAAGGTCCCTGTTGTTGCAGCACCTTTTGGAATGGCCCTGGGTGGTGGCTGTGAGTTTTCCCTCCATGCCGATGCGCTGAACGCTTACGCAGAAACCTATATGGGATTGGTAGAAATAGGGGTTGGATTAATTCCGGCTGGTGGCGGCACCAAAGAGATGTGCCTGCGTGCTGTCGAGCTGGCAAGCCAGTTTGATACCGATGTGACCCCTTTTATTTTCAAGAACTTCCAGCAGATCGGCATGGCAAAAGTCTCCATGGGGGCAGCCGAGCTGACCGGAATGGGCTATATGCGCAAAGGTGACAGTATCAGCATGGATATTGACCGCCTGATTGCTGATGCCAAACAGAAAGTTCTTGCGCTGGCAACCAACTACCGTCCACAAAGACCAGCTGAAAATATTCCAGCACCAGGTCGTAGCATTGCTGCCAGTATCAAGAGTCAACTCTGGAATATGAAGATGGGTGGTTTTGTCACCGAGTATGAAGCGGAGATGGGCGGAATTATTGCAGATGTCATTACCGGCGGAGATGTTCTACCGGGAACTCCAATTTCGGAAGAGTATCTGTTGCAACTGGAGCGGCAGGCATTCCTCAAATTATGTGGCAATAAGAAGACAGCCGAGCGGGTTCAGCACATGCTAAAAACAGGGAAACCGCTGCGGAATTGATATTCAAACAATCTATCTCTCAGGAGAATAAACGATGAAAACAGCTTATATACTTGCCGCCTACCGCACTCCTGGTTGCCGCGCAAATAAAGGGAAATTCAAAGATATGCGCCCCGATGATCTGGCTGCAGCCGCCATTACCGGACTGATCGAGCGCACCAAAATTGATCCGATGCAAATTGATGATATTCTGCTTGGTTGTGCTTTCCCTGAGGGGGAGCAGGGGATGAACGTCGCGCGAATCGCAGCATTGAAAGCAGGGGTTCCCTACCAGGTTCCGGCGCAGACCATCAACCGATTCTGCTCATCGGGCTTACAGAGCATTGCTCTGGCAGCTGAACGGATTATGGTTGGCTTTGCCGATTGCATTATCGCTGGTGGTACCGAATCGATGACCACAGTTCCCATGGGAGGCAATAAGTATAGTGCTAATCCCGGACTGGTTGCCGAATGGCCAGAAGCATTTACTTCCATGGGGATCACCGCAGAACTGGTTGCTGATAAATACCAGATTAGCCGTCAGGATCAGGATGCTTTTGCCGTTGGAAGTCATAAGAAAGCGGCGGAGGCAATCGCAGTAGGGCGGTTCACTGATGAAATCATCCCGGTTGAAATTGAAAAAACCGCCATTGTTAAAGGAAAAGTCCAAAAAACCACTGAAATGGTTTCAATCGATGATGGTGTGCGTGCCGACACGACAGTTGAAGGGCTGTCTAAGCTCAAGCCGGCTTTCAAAATGGGTGGTTCCGTTACCGCGGGAACGTCTTCACAGATGACCGATGGTGCAGCAACTGCTTTGGTTGTTTCAGAAGAGTTTCTTAAAGAAATTGGTGGTGAACCACTGGCTCGTTTTGTCGCTTTTGCGGTTAAGGGAGTGCCACCAGAAATTATGGGAATCGGTCCGATTGAAGCAATCCCTGCAGCCCTGAAATTGGCAGGATTGAAGCAGAGCGACCTTGGACTGATCGAGTTGAACGAAGCTTTTGCAGCACAGTCTCTGGCAGTGATCAAAGAGTTGGGATTGAATACTGACATCATCAATGTCAACGGTGGCGCCATAGCCCTGGGGCATCCCCTCGGCTGTACGGGAGCCAAACTGACAGCAACTCTGCTACATGAGATACAACGACGCGAACTACGTTACGCTATGGTCTCCATGTGTATCGGTGGTGGTATGGGTGCCGCTGGAATTTTCGAAAAACTGTAGGTTTAATTTTAATATATTTGACGAGGTGAACATTATGGCTGGAAAAATTATGAAGGGTGGCGAATTTCTAATCGCTGAGAGCAATTGTCAGGACATTTTTACGCCGGAGGATTTTACCGACGAACAAAGGGCGATGGCTGAAACAACTGAGCAGTTTGTTGAAAATGAGATCATGCCACATCTCGAAGAGATCGAAGCACAGAACTTCGAGCATGTGGTCGAAGGGATGCGCAAATGTGGTGAACTGGGGCTGCTGATGATGGATGCCCCAGAAGAAGATGGGGGGCTGGAACTTGATAAGGCCAGCAGCATGCTGGTTGGAGAGAAAATCTCGACCAGCGGCTCTTTTTCCGTTGCTTTCGCAGCACATACCGGAATCGGCACTCTCCCCTTGATCTATTATGGAACCCCGGAGCAAAAAGAAAAATATCTGGAAAAAATCATTTCCGGTGAATGGTGTTCCGCTTATTGCCTGACTGAACCCGGTTCGGGAAGTGACGCTCTTGGTGCACAGGCCAGCGCGACCCTCTCTGACGATGGTAAATACTACACTCTTAATGGCACCAAACAGTACATCACGAACGGCAGCTTCGCCAAGTTGTTCACTATCTTCGCCAAAGTTGATAAACAACATTTTACTGCGTTCCTGGTGGAAAAAAGTTTTGAGGGGCTGGTCGTTGGCAATGAAGAGAAGAAGATGGGGATTAAAGGGAGTTCCACCACCCAAATTATCCTCGATAATTGCAAGGTTCCAGTTGAAAACGTCCTTGGTGAAATCGGCAAAGGGCACAAGATTGCTTTTAATTCTCTAAATATCGGGCGCTTTAAACTTGGTGCTGGAGTTATGGGTGCATCAAAAATGGCACTGGAAGAAGGTCTTCGCTATGCCAATGAACGCAAGCAGTTCAAACGCCAGATTTCTTCCTTCGGAGCAATTCAAGAAAAAATTGCTGACCTGACTGCCCTTATCTATGCCTCCGAATCACTGGTTTATCGCTTGGCCGGCTTGCTTGACGATAAACTCGCAACGATTGAAAAGGGGACTGATGACTACTATCTCCACTATCTGAAAGGAATTGAGGAATACGCTCCTGAGTGTGGCATTTCAAAGGTTTTCTGTAGTGAAGTTCTGGCAAAAACTGTTGATGAAGTGGTTCAGATCCACGGCGGTTACGGATTCTGCAGTGAATATCCGGCAGAGCGCTACTATCGTGATGAGCGAATCAATCGGATCTTCGAAGGAACCAACGAAATCAACCGGTTGCTGACATCGGGGATGATTCTCAAGCGGGCGATGAAAGGGGAGTTGCCGTTACAGGCGGAGTCGATGAAGGCCTTTGAAGCATTGATGACCCCCTCGTTTGAAGAGGTTGATGAGTCAATTCCATTTATTGCTGAAAAAACTACCATACAGAATCTGAAAACTCTGTTCCTGATCCTCTCTGGCGCCGGTGTCCAGAAGTATATGGAGAAACTTGCGGACGAACAAGAAATTCTGATGGCCGCTTCTGACCTCGCTATCCAGATATTTGCCATTGAAAGTTCTGTTCTACGAGCAGAAAAAATCATTGATAAGTTGAGTGAGGCAAAACAGGAACAATTAAAAGCCGCGGTTAAAGTTTTCACTTTTGGTGCGACAGAAGTTGCCGCCAGCGCAGCCCGCAAGGGAGCATATTTTGTCGAAGAGGGAGACACCTTGAACATGATCCTCTCCGGGGTACGGCGCTTTACCAAGTACGATGCAACCGGATTGTTGCAAGCTAAACGGACTCTGGCTGCAGCAGCCAGTGAAACAGAAAAGTATATTTTCTGACTGAATTAGCACTGACCCTCTAATCAATCCTTCTCCCTGAGGAAGAAGGTGGCCGTAGGCCGGATGAGGGGGCGTTGTAGTAAACTTGGGACTGTCCCCAGCACCATCGGGGGGTGTCCCGAAGTTTACGATCCACGAAGAACCGCGGTGGTTCACACCGCAAAAGCCTGGGACAGCCCCCATGCGGGGACAGTCCCGATTTTGCGTGATCTTTTCTCTGTGCCTCCGTATCTCTAGAGAGAGAAGCGAACGGGTGGTGAAAAATAGCTATCGGATACAATCACAGATGACCCCCACTCAACACACCATAAATACCGAATATATGGTTGGTCCAGTGCACTGTTACAGTGCTGAAATAGCTGGAGAACTGATCCTCTTTGACACCGGCCCTCCAACCGAAGAAGCCAAACAGTATTTGCAGGAGAATTTGGATCTTGATCTTCTTAAACATGTCATCATTACCCATTGCCATATCGATCACTATGGTTTGGCAAGCTGGCTCGAACAAGAAACTGATGCCACAATCTACCTGCCATTCCGTGACCATTTAAAGATTGTCCGACACACGGAACGTCTGGAGTTGATGTATGATCTGATGTTACAGATCGGGTTTGAATCCGCATTCCTGGAACGTTTCCGGGACAACATGGATGATGGTACCGTTTTCCCCCCATTGCCGGAAAATTTTCAGATTATTGAAGAATCTCTCCCAGCGCAGCTTGGTTTGACCGCCCTTCCTTGTCCTGGACATTCCCAAAGTGACGTAGTGTTGATTGGTGCAGACTGGGCCATTACTGGCGATGTCATGCTTCGAGGTATTTTCCAAACCCCGCTATTTGATGTCGATTTGCTTACCGGAGAACGCTTTCGCAACTATGCCGCTTACTGCGAAAGCCTGGCTAAACTGGTGACTTTACGCGATAAACAAATTTTACCTGGGCATCGGCAAACAATTGACAGTGTTGACAGCTGCCTCCTTTTTTATGTCGGTAAGCTCCTCGAACGGGCAACACGAATCAATAAACTGCCGCCGGAGATGTCTCCTGCAGAAATTGTAACTAAACTGTTTCAGGACGACACTAAGCA